>JAHHSP010000008.1 GCA_020025115.1 Collinsella sp.
TCCCCAGTCTGCTCCATGTCGTTTCCGACACGGGCGAATCCGTCCCCGTCCGGTTCATCCAGCGCATCCCACGCCCCCGTACCCCACGGAGGGACCTCGCCATCCCCATATCCCGCCGGCGTGGGCGATCCGCCCATCATCAGGCCATCGCGTTCGGACGCGCTCTTGTCACGCGTCGCGACTTCTGTTCCGATATCCATGTGCGCCGCTTCCGCATCTTGACCGTACGCGTCCGCGTTTCCGGTCCTCGACGCGCCCGTCGCGATGACCTCTTGTGCACCGGCATCGAAGAGCTCGGACACGAGCGCGGCATCCATCCCATCGATGCACGCGAGCACCGTGGGCGCCGCGCTCCCCATCGAGCCGCCTCGCACCGCCCGTATGACGTGCGGCAAATCGGGAGCGCTCCCAGGGCGCGCTCCCAGGGCGATCCGAACGCCCGCGCCCAGTCCACGCGCAAGCTCGACGAGCGCATCGGGATCATCGACGCACACGATGCGCGCATCGGGGCAGCGCAGATAAACCTCCTCGCGAACGCGCTCGGCTGCGCCGCCTCCGTCCCATATCAGCCACATTGCGCCCATCATCCTTCGCCTCCCTTGTTATCCGCCTCTGCAGACCCAACCGCTTCCCGCGATGCCACCGTTCCCGGCAACACCAAGGTCACTTCACCGCGCGTGGTCGCCGCCAGGACCTCGCCCACGGCCGACGCATCCACGGCAAGCGTCACCCAGCTCAAATCGCCGCCGCCGTTAGCCGAGACGCTCGTATCGAGCACCTCGGCGCGTGTCAGGCGATCTGCTCTCGACGCATCCGAAACGTAGACATCGACTTCATCCCCACGGGTGAGCGAGCCGCCCACGGCGTGCTGCGCGTCACATGCAACCGAAATCGCCACGGTGTCACGCGGCACCTGAACGGATCTGTCGTCCTGCAAAAAATGAGCCTCGGCAAGAGGGGCATGGGCGGGGATGCGAGCCGTCGCGACCAACCCGGACACATCGCCCATCGACGTCAACGCGCCTTCCGGCATAAGAGACGAGGCCCATTCGACGACTTTCACATTGCCCTCGGAGATCTCGTCGCCGGGCTCAATCTCCCTCAGGGCGACGCACGCGCGCGTCACTTCGCCTCCGTAGCGCTCGAGCGCCTGTCGAGACGCCTGCTCGGCTTCCGCATGCGCACCGGCGACCGCCGACCATGCGAGCAGCGCCGCACTCAAGCCCATCGCCGCACTCAGCCCAAACCTCACGGTCCGTTTCACCCAAACCCCCTCACCTCGGCTCGAATCGGCACCGCACACGTGCCGTGATTTGATTGTCGACGCGGCATGGCGAAGAGCCGGGATCGACTTTGGAAAGTACCCGGCCATCTGCGCTTTTGACTGTTCGCGATCTGACCGCGCCGAACAGGAAGGGGGCGGGTTTCGGTCCGTTGGCGGAAAGGGTGTGGAAAAGCAAACCGCCTGCACGAGGCAGGCGGTTGCAACTGACGTATGGAGTTGTATGGCCTCGGCCACATAGGCAAGCCCCATGTTCACCAGCTCGGGCCGTGAAATCCCGATGATGGCCGGCGCAACGGCCGTGCCAGCGGGCCCCGGCTCCAACGGTGCGCCAGTGGGCGAGAGGCCCCTGACGCGTCCGCGCGAACGGTTGCCCTACAAGTGAATATCAGGGTCGAGGCTCTGCGCACTCACGCGCATCTCCCGGGCGAGCGAGAGGAACGCATCCAGCCGCGTCTGCTCGATCTCACCGCAATCGACGCCTTCGCGTACGGCGCAGCCAGGCTCGTGAAGATGCGTGCAATCGCTGAAGCGGCAAGCTCGGGAGGCCTCGACGATCTCGGGGAAGCTCCGCGCAAGGCCGCGCTCGTGGCCCACCAGGGGTAGGGACCTGAGGCCCGGACAATCGGCGATCACGCCGCAGGGCTCGGGAAGGGCCACCATGATACGGGCGACCGTGGTGTGCCGGCCGGCGTCATCGCGCTCGCGCACGGCGTTGGTCTCCAGTGCCTCGGATCCGAGCAGGGTGTTCAGCAACGTGGACTTACCCGCCCCGGACTCGCCCAAAATCATGCCCACGGCCCCCCGCGGTATGCATGCGCGGACCTCGTCCAGGCCCTCTCCGGTGCGCGAGGACGTCGCGATCACGCGCACACCCTCACCCGCCAGGCGACGAAGGGCCTCGCACACGTCGGCGACCTCGGCAGGCTCGCAACGGTCGACCTTGGTGAGCACCACGACGGGATCGGCCCCGCAGTCTCGCGCGAGCACGAGCGAGCGGGCCGCGCGATCGCACATGAGCGGCAAGGCATCGCGCTCGGCGCCCAGCGGCTGCACGATGAGGATCACATCGACATTCGCAGCGAGCACCTGACGCTCTCCGCGATTCTTCCCGCGCCAGCGCTCGAAGCTCGTCCGACGGGGCAGGACGCGCAAGATCACGCCCATATCGTGGCCGGGCGTCACACGGACCGCCACGACGTCGCCCACGCTCGGCAACATACCGTCCACTCCGGCAGAGGAAGCAGCCTCGGCGTCGGCGGCGCGCTTGGAGCGTTTGCCGCGCTTACCAGGCTTGCCCTTGGCAAAGTCGACCGCATGCTCAGCGCGCAGAAGGACGCCTCCCCGCGTGGCGATCATGGGGAAACCCCGATCCAAACGCACGACGGCACCCAGCTCGATCTCTTCCAAGGGGATATCGAGCGTCCCCGCGATTTCCGAGCGCGCCGCTTCAAACGCAGAGACCTGCGTGTCGTCGACACGCAGGTCCCCAAAGCTCGGAATATGATCCAAGACGTCAGCCACGCGCTAGTCCTGATTCTTCTCGACGCGGCGCATCACGGCCTTGTAGATCTCCATCAGAGGGATGACCAGGAAGGCCAGGCCGAGGGCCGTGAACAGGGCGATCGGATCGAGGGTCATGAAGCCAAAGACCTCGGCCAGGAAGTCGACCTCGACGGGCACGATCGTCAGCACGACGGCCAAGGCGGCAGCACCCCACAGCCACTTGTTCTGCGTCTTCATGGAGAAGATGGAGGCGCGGCGGCTGCGCATGTTGAAGGAATGGAAGATCTCGACCATGGACAGGGTGATGAAAGCCATGGTGACGCCCTCGGGGTCGGCAATGCCGTCCGTGAGCATGGAAAGCTGGATCACGCCGTCGTTGTGGAAGTACATACCGGCGAGGAAGGACGCGAGCACCAGGATGGTGATGATGACGCCCTGGAAGGCGATATCGACGCCCATGCCACCGGCGAAGACGCCGTCGGAGGCCTTGCGCGGTTTGCGCTTCATGACGTCGCCCTCGGCCTCCTCCATGCCGAGCGCGAGTGCGGGCAGGGAGTCGGTGATGAGGTTGATCCACAGCAGCTGGACCGGCTGGAAGATGGTGAAGCCGATCAGCGTCGCCACGAACACCGAGAGGACCTCGGCGATGTTGGCAGACAGCAGGAACTGGATGACCTTGCGGATGTTGTCGTAGATACGACGGCCCTCCTCCACCGCGTTGATGATGGTGGCGAAGTTGTCGTCGGCGAGGACCATGTCGGCGACGTTCTTGGTGACGTCGGTGCCGGTGATGCCCATGCCGACGCCGATGTCGGCGCGCTTGATGGACGGGGCGTCGTTCACGCCGTCACCGGTCATGGCGACGATGTTGCCCAGGCTCTTCCAGGCGTCGACGATGCGGGCCTTGTGCTCGGGCTGGACGCGGGCGTAGACGGAGATCTCGGTGACGCGGGTCTTGAAGTCCTCGTCGGAGATCTTGTCGAGCTCGGCGCCGGTGATGGCCTGGGAGGCATCCTCGACGATGCCCAGGTCCTTGGCGATGGCGACGGCGGTGTCGATGTGGTCGCCGGTGATCATGACCGGACGGATGCCGGCCTCCTTGGCCTCCACGATAGCCGCGGTGACCTCGGGGCGAACCGGGTCGATCATGCCGGACAGGCCGCAGAGCACCAGGTCGTGCTCGAGGGCCTCGGGGGAGAAATCGGTCGGGGCCTCGGTATAGGTGCGGTTGGCAAGGGCCAGCACGCGCAGGGCCTGGTCGGCCATGGCCTTGTTGGCGGCGAGGATCTGATCGCGGCGCTCATCGGTGAGCTCAACGACCCGGCCGTTGTCGTACACGTGGGTGCACAGGCCGATGACGACGTCGGGGGCGCCCTTGGTGAACTGCTCGTAGTCGCCGTCGACGTCCTTGACCACGACGGACATCATCTTGCGGCCGGAATCGAACGGGGCCTCGCCGATGCGCGGGCGCTGCGAGTCGAGGTCGGTCATGCCGGCCTTGGCGGCGTCGTTGACGAGGGCGCACTCGGTGGGCTCGCCCACGGCCTCGCCCTTCTCGGCGTCGTACTTGGCGTCGGAGCACAGGGCCATACCCGCGAGGAACTTGTCCTCGTCGGCGGCGAGCTCGTGCTTGACGACGGTCATCTTGTTCTGGGTGAGGGTGCCGGTCTTGTCGGAGCAGATGATCTGGGTGCAGCCGAGGGTCTCGACGGCGGTCATCTTGCGAATGATGGCCTGGCGCTTGGACATCTTGGTGACGCCCATGGAGAGGACGATGGTCACGACGGCGACCAGGCCCTCGGGGATGGCGGCGACGGCCAGGGACACGGCCACCATGAAGGTGTCGAGCATCATGGCCGGGTTGGAGCCCAGCTCGCCGAAGTGGCGGACGATGTCCACGGCGAAGATGATCACGCAGATGGCGAGCACGAGCTTGGTCAGGATGCCGGAAAGCTCGTTGAGCTTCATCTGAAGCGGGGTGAGCTCCTTCTTGGCGTTGGTGAGCGCAGAGGCGATCTTGCCCATCTCGGTATTCATGCCGGTACCCACCACGACGGCGCGGCCGCGGCCGTACACGACGGTGGAGCCCATGTAGCACATGTTCTTACGGTCGCCCAGCGGCACATCGTCGGTGCCCTCTGCGAGGGCGATGACGTCGGCGTGCTTCTCGACCGGGACGGACTCGCCGGTAAGGGCGGCCTCCTCGATCTTCATGGAAGCGCTCTCGATGACGCGGCAGTCCGCGGGCACGGAATCGCCGGCCTCGAGCAAGACCACGTCTCCGGGGACAAGCTCGGAACTGGCCATGTGGACCATCTTGCCGTCGCGGATGACCTTGGATTGAGCCGCGGACATCTCCTGCAGCGCCTCGAGGGCCTGCTCGGACTTGGCCTCCTGGACCACGCCGAGGACGGAGTTCAGGATGACGACGGACAAGATGATGGCGGCGTCCGCCCACTCGGGCTCGCCCTGGATGAAGCCGGTGATGACGGAAATGGCGGCCGCAGCGAGCAGCATGATGACCATCGGGTCGCCCATCTGCTCGAAGAAGCGCTTCCACATGGGAGTCTTCTCTTCCTCATCAAGCTTGTTCGGGCCCACGCTCGCCAGGCGCGCCTGCGCCTCAGCGACCGTCAGGCCCTGAGCGGCGCTCGTGGACTGCTCCTCGAGCACCTCCTCAGCCGAAGCCAAGTACTCTTTCAATCTAACCCCTCCCGGAGTATGTCAAGCGGGACGCAGGCGCGCCGCGCCCCAATCCAACAGTCTGACACCCGATTATAATTCCCGGAATCTGGGCAAGGGCTTGTCAATGGTCGATATGGTACCCAAGCTTCCGGACCCCATGCCAGCTGGGAGGTACGATTCGGCGCAATGCACACATACCGGAACGATAGGCAGTGCCCGAGGCAAGCCCAATATGGATTGAATCGGCACGCGGTCGATTCACGTCGATAAGCGGCATGGGTTTTCCTATAATGACTCGTGCGTACATATTCGCCAACGTCGCCTATCACTGACATCAGATGGAGGTCTGAATGCAGCAGAAACTGAAGCGCACCAAGATCGTTTGTACCATGGGCCCCGCCTGTGACAACGACGAGACTATCTGCGAAATGCTGAAGGCGGGCATGAACGTCGCCCGCTTCAACTTCTCCCATGGCTCCTATGAGGAGCACCAGGGCCGCATCGAGCGTGTGCGCCGCTGCGCCGCCAAGGTCGGCAAGCCCGTCGGCATCCTGCTCGACACCAAGGGCCCCGAGGTCCGCACCGGCCTGCTCGAGGGGCACGCCAAGGTCGAGGTCCACGCCGGCGACAAGATCACCGTCACCGCCCAGCCCACCAGCGAGGACTGGCTCGGCAACGCCTCCCACATCTCCCTCGACTACGAGAAGCTCCCGTCCGAGGCCGAGAAGGGCTCCATCATCCTGATCGACGACGGCCTGGTCGGCCTCGAGGTCGAGTCCATCGACGGGCAGGACATGCACTGCGTCGTCCTCAACAACGGCCTGATCGGCGAGCGCAAGGGCGTCAATATCCCCAACGTCGACATCTCCCTGCCCGCCGTCACCGAGCGCGACCGTCAGGACATCCTGTTCGGCCTCACCCAGGATATCGACTACATCGCGGCTTCCTTCATCCGCAACGGCAAGGCCGTCGAGGACATCCGCGCACTCTGCCGTGAGAACGGCGGCGAGCATGTGACGATCTTCCCGAAGATCGAGTGCGGCCTGGCCGTGGAGAAGTTCGACGAGATCCTCGAGGCATCCGACGGCATCATGGTCGCCCGCGGCGACCTGGGCATCGAAATCCCGGCTCAGCTCGTGCCCCACATCCAGAAGGAGATCATCGCCAAGTGCAACGCGGCCTACAAGCCCGTCATCACCGCCACGCAGATGCTCGACTCCATGCAGCACAACCCGCGCCCGACACGCGCCGAGGTCACCGACGTCGCCAACGCCATCCTCGACGGCACCGACGCCGTGATGCTCTCCGGTGAGACCGCTGCCGGCCAGTACCCGGTCGAGGCCGTCAAGATGCAGGCCTCCATCGCCATCGAGACCGAGAAGCACATGGCCGTTCACGCCGAGCTCACCATGCCCGAGGGCGCTTCCGGCACCCGCATCGTCAACAACGTCGTGGGCATGTCCGCCGTCCAGATGGCCACCGCCGTGGGCGCCAAGTGCATCACCGTTCCCACCACCACCGGTCGCACCGCCCGCCTGATCTCCCACTTCCGCCCGAATATGCCCATCCTGGCATTCTCCCGCCACGACTGGGCCGTCCAGCAGATGATCATGTACTGGGGCGTCATCCCGCGTCAGGCCGAGATCACCCAGGGCACCGTCAACGGCACCATCGTGAAGGCCGTCGAGACGGCCAAGGAGCTCGGCTTCGTCGAGAAGGGCGACCTCACCGTGGCGACCGCCGGCGACGCGCGTCTCTCCGTCCAGCTCGAGGGCAAGGTCTCCTCGACCAACCTCGCCTACGTGGCTCAGGTCCGCTAACCCCGCCACCGCGCACATCGCATACAAAGGCACCGGCTTCACGTCGGTGCCTTTTTTCATATGCGATGAACGGTCATCCTCCCTCTTGGGCCTCGGTCCATCAGAAGCATATCGCCCATGCGTTGACATGATGCGAGGTTGGGGCAAAAATGCCGAGATGGCGGGTCCACCACACCCGAAAGACTACGTTGGGCAGGATGAATTGGCAGAACGCGACGAGAACCTACGCAAGTACATCAACCGGCACAGGCGCCGACACGGGCATCGCGGCATCCTCGAGCGCGGAGCCTATGAGCTGCATCGCTTCTTCCGCCGGGCACTCAACATCCGGGAAGGCCGCGCACCCTACCATGTGATCAGGAAGCGCTTCGTCAACGGGGCGCGCCTCAACGGGACGCATCTTTGCATCCTCGTTATCGCCATGATTATCGCCTGCATCGGGCTCGACACGGACTCAGACATCGCCATCGTCGGCGCCATGCTCATCTGCCCCATCATGGGTTCCGTCCTCGCCATCGCCTACGGCATGGCCACCGTCGATCGAGCACTCATACGGGATGCCGTGGGCGGCCTCATCCTCCAAATGGCCTTCTGCCTCGTCACCTCAACGCTCTACTTCCACTTCTCCCCCGCCGCCGGCATGACTCAGGCACTCGCAGACAACTCAAACCCCACTGCGTGGGACCTGCTCCTCGCGCTTGTCGGCGGCTTCGCCGGCGGCTTGGGCAACTCCCGCGATCAGGAGCCGGCGACCCTCATCTCGGGCGTTGCGGTCGCAACCGCCCTCATGCCGCCGTTATGCGCCGCGGGCTACGGCATCGCGGCCATCGACGGCAGGCTCTTCCTCTCCGCACTCTACGAATTCGGCATCAATGTCGTGTTCATCGCCCTCTCCGCGCAGATCGTGCTGTTGCTGCTTCGCGTGCCGCTCAAACGTGACCTCAACGGCGACGGCGTGATAACCGCCGAGGAGGAGGAGAGCATACAGGCGCTCTCCTATTCGCTGCGCTGGCGCATCCTGCTCGGCACCGGGCTGTTCGCCATCCCCTGCCTGATACTCACCGCGAACTTGGTGCGGGAGGCGGACGCACCCGCCCCCGCGGCATTTGGAGCGACCGAGACGGCACAGGAGCTGGCCGCCGTCTGTCCGGGTTTCGAGGAGTACACCGTGGGAAACGAAACCGCCGTCGAAGCGGGCGACGCGCAAGGGCGCACCGAACTCGTGGCGCGCATCTCAACGAAGTCCACCCTCGACAAGGGCACTCGGGAGGTCGCCGAGAAGCTCATCCGTATCGACGTGCCCGAGATAGACCGCGTCGAATTCTCGGTCTCGGACCCGGATCTTGCGGCAAATGGCCATCGCGAGGGCGTCGTCGAACCCTAAGCCCCGCGCACGGGAACATGCAAGCCGTTATTCGCCGCCCGCCGCCCGCACAAAAGCACGCCAGAGCTTGAAGTCAGTGGGTATGGACTCCCAGGTGTACTCGGGATGCCATTGCACGCCCATGCAGAAGCGCTCACCCTGCACCTCGATGGCCTCGGGGACTCCGTCGGTGGCCACAGCCACAAGGCGCACGCCCTCGCCGAGCTTGTCGACACAGCAATGATGGCTCGAGTTGACCTGGACTTCGCCCGGCCAATCGAGGATGCGGGCGAGCAGCGAGCCATCCTCGACCGCGATCGGATGCGCGGGGTCATGCAAGATCGGGAGATGACGCCAGTGCACCTTGCCCTCGGGCACGGGCAGGCTCGGCACATCCATGCACAGGGTGCCGCCAAGCGCCACGTTCAAAATCTGCATGCCGCGGCAAGTCGCGAACAAGGGCTTGTGCGCTTTCAGCGCCGCATGGATGAGCTTGAGCTCGAAGGCATCGCGCTCATGGCAGAGCAGGCGCTCATCATACGGCCCCTCCTCGCCCCACAAAGCGGGATCCACATCATGCCCGCCGGGAATCGCCACACCATCGGCCATCTCGACATAGCGAGCGATGACGTCCTCGTCCTCGGTGAGCGCCATGATGAGCGGCAGGCCGCCCGCGGCGAGGATCGCATCGAGAAACACCGTGGAACCCGTTGCCTCGGGGGCCAGACGCTCCGGCATCTGCAGGCACGGCTTGGGCTGCTCCAAGCGCGGTGCAATCAGAATCATCGGCCTGTCATCTGCTGCGATCATAGGTCTAATGTCCTTTGATGGAGTCGAGGAAGTCGCGGGCGCGCTGAGATTGCGGCTGGTCGAAAAAGGCGTCGGGCGCGCCTTCCTCAACAATCGCGCCGTCGGCCATAAAGACGACGCGATCGGCCACGCGACGGGCGAAATTCATCTCATGGGTCACCACGATCATCGTCATACCCTGACGGGCAAGATCGACCATGACGTCGAGCACCTCGTTGATCATCTCGGGGTCGAGCGCGGAAGTGGGCTCGTCGAAAAGCATGGCCTTGGGGCGCATGGCCAGCGAGCGCGCGATGGCGACGCGCTGCTGCTGGCCGCCGGACAGCTGGGCCGGCACCTTATTCGCCTGGGACGCCACGCCCACGCGATCGAGCAGCTCCATCGCCCGCCGTTCCGCCTCCGCCTTGGATAGGCCGAGCACCTCGATGGGGCCGAGCGTGACATTTTGCAAGATGCTCATGTGGGCGAACAAGTTGAAGCTCTGGAACACCATGCCAAGTTCCGCGCGCATGGCGGCGAGCTCGCGACCCTCCTCGGGCAGAGGATTGCCCTCGATGAGAATCTCACCCGCATCGATGGTCTCCAGGCGATTGATGGCGCGGCACAGCGTCGATTTGCCCGAGCCCGAGGGCCCGATCACCACGACGACTTCTCCTTTGTCAACGGACAGGCTCACGTCCTTGAGCACATGCAGGTCGCCGAAATGCTTGTCCACATGGCGCAGCTCGATGATGGGGGCCGTGGGGCTCTCTGACTGTATGGGCATATCGAATCCGTTCTCACGAGGGCTTAATCAACGATGCGTCCTCAGCGGACGCGCGGGAATCAGGCGGGGTTGGTGCTGTAGCGACTCACGACGCGCGTGCCGCTGCGCCGAGCGACACAGACGGAAAGCTGGTTTATGGCGTAGTTCAGCAGGATGTATATCACCGCCACTACCAGATAGGTGCTCACCAGGGCATCGTAGTTGGTGATCAACACGCGGGCATTCTGCAGCATGTCGGGATAGCTCACCACATATGCGACCGTGGTGTCCTTTACCACGACCACAAGCTGAGAGATGAGAGAGGGAATCACGTACCGGATCGCCTGGGGCAGCACGATCTTGAGCTTCACGCGAAACGGGCTCAAACCAAGCGCCAACGCCGCCTCGGTCTGGCCACGGGGAACGGCGTTCACACCCGCGCGGAACACCTCGGCGAGCACACCCGAGGCCGCGAGCGCGATTGGCAAGGTGAGCATCCAAAACGACGACATCCTGATACCGTACTGGGGCACCACCAGGAAAAAGAAGTAGATCAGCAGCAGGCTCGGCACGCCGCGAAAGAAATCGGTCACGATGCGGCAGATCGCCTCGAGCACGCGGATACCGCTCGTGCGCCCGAGCATGAGGGCAAGACCCAGCACCAACGCGATGCCGCCGGCGGTGAGCGCCACCGCAAGGGTGCCGCGCAAGCCCGCAAGCAGATAGCTCCACGTGCCCATCTGCGTGAAGAACATCCAATACCGCGGGTTGAGCTGACCGGTCGCCCAAAATTGATACACCGCAAATCCCAGCAGCAGGGCGACCAGCGCGGCCGTGATGGCCGTGCCCACGCGGATCTTCGCGCGCATCTTGGGCCCCGGCGCCTCGTATAGGGCATCGCGGATGCTCACGGGCTGTGAGGTGGAGGGCATGGCGCTCATCGGACAATCCTCACCTTCCGGTCGATTCGATTGCCCACGAACGCGATGACCACCGCGGTGAGCGCATAACCGGCGGCCGAGACGGCAAAGGCCAGGATGCCGCCGGTCGCACGCGTGTTGATATAGGAGACCACCCCGGTGAGCTCAAGGGGGTCGAGCGGAACCTGCGAACCGATCGAGGTGGTGAGCAGCACGGCGATGAGCAGGTTCGTCATGGGCAGCACCGTGGTTCGAAGCGCCTGGGGAATCACGATCCGTCGGAGCATCTGCCCAAACGAGAGGCCCAGAGATCGCGCGGCCTCGATCTGGCCCACACCGATGGTGTTGATGCCGGTCATGAAGTTCTCAGAGCCAAAGGCAGAGGCCACGAGCACCACCGTGAGAATCACGCACGCACGGTACGGCAGCACCAACTTCAAGCTCGGCAGCGCATATACGATGATGATCAGCAGGGCGACGCCCGGGATGTTGCGGAACACCTGGACGTAGCCGTCGCCCAGCAGGCGCAGCGGCTTAAACGGAGACACGCGCATCACGGTCACGACGACGGCGAGCGCCATGACGAGCACGAAGCAAAATGCCGTCATCCCCCAGGTGGACAACAGCGCCTCCCAATAATTGCGCCCATAGGTCGCCATCAGCTCCGACAGCCCCATGCGCACCCCTTCCCCACGTTCGAACCCTTCAGTCACAATGCCGCGGAGGCGCCGGCCCGCCCGTCACGCATCGCGTGCAGGCGAGCGCGGGCGCCTCCGCACATACTCGCAATCGGCATCACCGCCCCATCGGGGCAGGAGCGCCGTGCGCATCTCGCGAGCCTACGCGCCGATCGCCGGAGGCTGCGGGGCCTCGTCGATCTCGGCGCGATCGCCGATGCAGAGCTTCCACAGCTCCTCCCAGGTACCATCCTCCTCGACCTGGGTCAGGAAGGCGTTCACGAACGCGACGCCGTCGGAGTCGAGCGGAAGGCCGATGCCGTACAGGTCCTCGGGTCCGAAAGGCTCGCCGGCCATCTTGTATTTGCCGGGCTGCTTCATCATGTCGGAGAAGAGCATGTTGCGATCGATGACATAGGCGTCCACGCGACCCTGGGCAAGAGCGCTGCGCGCCTCCTCGTCGGTCTTGAACTCCTGGAGCTTGGCGTCGGGGCAGACCTCCTCCATGATGCTCGGACCGGTGGAACCGGACTGGGCCGCCACGTTCTTTCCTGCGAGGTCGTCGACGCCGGCGATATCGTCATTGTCGGCGAGCACGAGAATGGACTGCTGCGTGCCATAGTAGGGGCCGGCGAAGGAGATGAGCTTCTTGCGGTCCTCGGTGATGGAATATGTGGCGAACACGGCGTCGACCTGATCGTTTTGCAGGACGGACTCGCGCGTGTCGGAGGTGACCTGCGTTGCCTCGAACTTGGATTCGTCGCCCAGGATGTAGCGAACGAGCAGCTGGGCAAGGCCGGCGTCGAAACCGCGCAGCTTGCCATCCTTCTCATTCAACAGGCTGAAAAGCATGGAAGTCTGGACGACGCCGAGGCGCATCGTGCCGGCGTCCTTGATCTTTTGAGCCCACTCGCTGGAGGCGATCGTCGCATCGTCGGCGACGGCACCCGAGGCGATCAGCTTGTCATACGCGACGGCATCGAGAAGCGCGGGCTCCTGATCCTCGGCGGCATCCCCCGTGGAGGATCCGGCCGGCGCCGGGGCGTCCGGCTGTTCGCCACATGCGGCCAGGCCCAACGTAGCCGCGCCGGCGACTGCGACGCCCAGCACCTGACGACGATCGAGCATAAGTTCACGCGTGGTCTTGCTCATGAGGGTTCCTTTCCCCTGTACGCGATAATACTTTATCTTACCGCAGTCTTTGCTCAGTTAGTCCAGCGAACTGGTGGACTTTACGCGTTCTTATGCCCCAACCGCGACACTTGTATCACTTGCACGGCAACCACAGCATTCAAGCGATGGCGCCCGCGCTGTGGAACGCGGGCGCCATCAGGGGATCCATTTGGGATTGGGAGCATCGCTCCCCGACGCACGATCAGGATAGGGCGACGCGGATGGCGGAGATGATCGCCTCGAGGGTGATGCCGTTCTCGGCAAGGAGCTCGTCGACGTCGAAACGATCCGGGAAGCCCTTGCGCACGCCGTAGCACAGCGTCCGCACGCCGGTCGGACCCAGATACCGAGCGACCTTCTCGCCCCAACCGCCCTCGAGCACACCGTCCTCGAGCGTCACGACCACGCGGTGCGAGCGGGCGAGGTCGTCGAGCGCCGATTCATCGAGTTCGGTGGCGAAACGCGGGTTCACCAGGGTCGCATCGATCGCAGGCCCGCCGTCCGCGGGGGCGGCGAGGGCGCCGCACAGACTCTCCCCCAGGCCGAAGAAGCTGCCCAGTGCGAGAACCGCAACGTCGGAGCCCTCATGCACCACGTCGTAGCGCGGAAGGGAAAAATCGTCCGGGACCTCGACGCCGAATGCGGAATCTGACCTGGAGACGACGCCATTGCCGGGAACGCGGATGACCACGGGACGCGAATCCTGGTCGATGGCCCAATCCAACATGGCGAGATACTCCTCGCGACACGTGGGCACCAGGCAACGCAGATTGGGCAGGGCCCCCTGCAGGGCGAGGTCGAAAAAGCTCAGATGGGTCGCATCGCTCGTCCCATACACGGAAGAACCGAAATCGAGGATGACGGCCGGTAGGTCGTTCAGGCACAGATCGTGCCAGAACTGGTCGTATGCGCGCTGCATGAACACGCCGTACAGGCCGAGCACCGGCTTGGCACCCGCACGCGCGAGGCCAGCGGCGTAGGTCACGGCATGTTCCTCGGCAATGCCCACGTCCACGAACTGGGAGCCCGCGGCATCGCGACGGGGCTTGGTGAAGCCCATGATGTAGGGCGTGGCGGCGGAGATGCCCACCACGCGCTCATCGGCGGCCATGCGCATGAGCAGATGACGACCGGTGATGTCCGCGTAGGTCTCGCTCTTCTCGCAACGGCTGCGCCGGAGCATCTCATACGTACCGGACTCGATGTCGAAGGGGCCCACGTGATGCCAGCCTTCGGCGTCGACCTCGGCGGGCTCGTAACCGGAACCCTTGACGGTGCACAGGTGCAAGACGACCGGGTGGTCGATGTCGCGCAGCGCGAGCAGGGCTCGCTCGACAGCCGCCTCGTCGTTGCCATTGGCGAGGAAACGGTAGTCGAGCCCCAAGGAGCGGAAGAAGTTGTTGGGAGCGGTGCCCTCGCTCTCGCGCAGCTCGGCGAGGTTGCGGTAGATGCCACCGTGATTCTCGGCGATGGACCAGCCGTTGTCGTTCAAGATGACGATCACGCCGGTGCCGAGCTCGGCCAAGTTGTCAAACCCCTCGAATGCGAGGCCGCCGGAAATCGAACCATCGCCGATGACGGCGACGACGTTGTAATCGGCGCCCATGAGGTCGCGAGCCTTGGCCATACCGCAGGCGAGACTCACGGATGTGGAGGTGTGCCCGACGGAGAACAGATCGTGCTCGGACTCGGCCGGGCTGGTAAAACCGGACAGACCGCCGAAACGGCCGGCGTCGAGATAGTTGTCGGCGCGACCCGTGAGCATCTTGTGCGCGTACGTCTGATGGGAGACGTCGAAAACGAGCTTGTCCGTCGGCGAATCGAACACGCGGTGCAGGGCGACGGTAAGCTCGACGACGCCGAGATTCGAACCGATGTGACCCCCCACCGAAGCGGAGCTCGAAAGGATGGCCCGGCGAATCTCAGAGCAAAGAAGCGGCAGGTCGGCGGCATCAAGGTCCTTCACGTCCTGCGGCGATGAAATGCGTTCCAGCAGCATGCGTGCGACGAACCTCCCGAGATGCGGATGATGAACAATGTATTACGTAGAGTACCAGTTTCGCATACTCCGATGATGAAAATGGGGCATATCCGCCAAACGGCAATAGGTCCCGGGAATATCGGGGGCCGCCGAGGCCCGCAGGCTCATCGATCCAATTGTCTGGATGCCTTTTGCGCCATGAATCACCCGCCATGCGCGGAAACTTCAGGGCAAAACCAAGGGAGGCCAGGTCAGCGGCCGCCTTCCAGCGCACGCAGCGCGGCGTTGACCCGCTCGCGGGGATCGTCGGGCGCCAAAAACCCTTCGAGGCGGTGCACGGGGACGACGACTCGGACCGGACAGCGCGACGCGGCATCACGGACGGCACGGGCATCGGGCACGCCCCCGATTCGAGAGGCCACGCTCGCCGCGACATCGTCGACCGTGACGACATCGCCATACGGCACACCGAGCAGCGCCACGCATACCGCATGCTCGAAGTCTCCTCCGCCAAAATCCACAGGGGGGACCCATCGTGGCTCCTGACCGGCGAAATAGGCGTTGAGCCACGCCCAGGAGCGTTCCAACACGGCGATCGCGGAGCCGTGCATGGGGCTCGATGCGCACATGGGGCGAGCTCCGGAGAGCGCATCGCACCCCTCGATCTCCTCGTCCACACCGGCGGGGACAGAATCGATGGGCCCGCCGCCATTCATGTCGTAGCGGATGGACTCAGCGCACGTCGAGGGAGCGCTGTCGACCTCGCGAAACCACAGGCCGGCCAATCCGCGTGCGGTGGCGGCAAGCGATATGTCACCCAATGGCGAGTGATATATGGTCGTGATCATGCGGGGCCCCTCTCGTTCCCCGCCCATTGTACCGCGGCGTCCGTCGCGGGCGGTCGGCCTTTGCCCTACTCAGCGCTCTTGAGGGCGCCGACCATATCGATGCGGTCGAGGCTGCGGTTGGTCATCCGATTGATGATAAGCGTGAAAACGAGCGACATCACCGAGGCGAACAGATACGTCTGCGGTTCCACGATCGTGTCGAAAAACAGCGATGGCATGCGCAGCACGTACGTGAGGAACCTCGTAATCACGTAGCCGAGCGGCCAGCCCGCCACGATGCCGATGAGCGTGAGGGCGATCGTCTCCTTGTTGATATAGCGATGCACCTCACCGCGTCGGAAGCCCAGCACCTTGATCGTGGCGAGCTCGCGTTCGCGTTCGGAGATGTTCGTGTTGGACAGCGTGAACACCACGGCAAAGGCGAGCGCGGCGGCCATCACGGTCACGATATAAACCACGACGTCGATGATCTTGAAGCTCTCGGAAAAATCATTGGCGACCTTCGTCGAGCTGTTCACGCTCACGAACGTATCGTCCGCCGTCAGGCGATCGGCCAGGTCGATCTTCTGCTCGTCCGTGCCCGTGAGGTTGACCAGCAGCGCATTCGGGATGCACGGCTCACCGAAGGCCTCGGCATAGGCGCTCTCGGTCATGAATACGAAGTTGCCCAGGAAGCTCACGGTGATACCATCCACGCGCACCGGCCCCTGGCCAAACGTCGAATCCTGCAGGAGAAGCTCGTCGCCGAGGGAGAAACCGAGCACCTGCTCGGCGTTCTTGGTCACGAGCGCACCGTTGCCGTCGCGTGGCAGCGCAAGCTCCTCTCCGCCCATCGCGGGAGCGAGGAAGGTCGTGTTCGAACCGTCCTCGGTCTTCATGTACGCAGACAAATCGGCATTGTCGGGAACGACGACGAGCTGAACGCTCTCCCTCGCACCCCCAAATTCAGCCGTCACGCTGTCGACGCGCGCGCCAAGCGCGGTGTCGACCATGCCGGTCTCGCGCAACTCGCGCTCGCCCTGCGGGAAATCCTCCTCGGTGGTGACGGCCAGGAGGTCGTAGCGAACCACGCCGGCACTGCCGTACTGTCGCGGCTTGAGCGAAATCACCGTATCGCGGATGCCCAAACCGCAGATCATGAGGGCGGTGCAGCCTGCGATGCCGAACACCGTCATGAAAAACCTCTTCTTATAGCGGAACAAATTGCGGGCGCTCACCTTGTTGAGAAAGGACAGGCGGCGCCACACCGGAGTGATGCGCTCCAGCAAAATACGCCTGCCCGCACGCGGGGCCTTGGGGCGCATGAGCGATGCGGGCGTCTCCTTGAGCACGTGGCGGCAGGCCAGGAAGGTGGCACCCACGATGCCAAGCGCGAACAGCGCGATGCCGAGCACTGCCGTGAACATGTTGAAGTGCAGCTGGAACGGGGGAAGCGCGTACATGGTCTTGAAGATGGTGAACATGACCTCGGGAAGGGCGATGAATCCGAGTGCGTCACCGACGATACCGCCCGCCAGACATGCCGTGAACGAGTAGATGAGGTACTTGGACAAGATACGGTCGCGGCTGTAGCCCAGCGCCTTGTACACGCCGATGAGACCGCGATCCTCCTCGACCATGCGCGTGACCGTGGTGAGGCTGATGAGCACGGCGACTGTGAAGAAGATGAGCGGGAACACCGTGGCGATGGACTCGATCGAACTCGCATCGCTCTCGATGCTCGCATAGCTCGGCAGCGACCCGCGATCTTGGATGTACCACTTCGCGCGCTCGATGCCGTCGACATCGGCCCGAGCGTTGGCGAACCTGGCATTGGCATCGGCGCGGTTGGCATCGAGCTCGGCCTGGTGGGCGTCGAGCTCGGCCTGGCCGGAGGCGGCCTCGCTCGCGCCGGCGATAAGCTGCGCCTCGGACGCGGCGACCTGGGATTTCATCTGCTCGCGGGCCGCATCGAGCTGACCCGAGCCGCGTTCGGCGCGAAAGCGCTCGGCGTCCAGGCGGCGTTGGCCCTCCGCGACCCGCTCGAGCCCCGCCTGCACCTCGCCCTTGCGCGCCACACCCTCGGCAAGGGAGCGGATCTGCGCACCGTCATCGGCGAGCATGGCATCAAGCGACGAAACGGCGGACCCCAACATCTTCTCGATCGAGGAGAGCTTGGACACGGCCTGCTGGACCTGACCCGCGTCCTCCGGATACAGGCTCACGACAGCGCGCACGGCGTCGATGACAGCGGTGTACCTTCCGCCAGTCAGCCCATCCAGACGCTCGAGCATGCGCACGATCTCGGCCTTATCGTCCGGCGAGGCCGTGGGCAGACTCGAAACGAGTCCTTTGAGCTCGGACGTGAGGGCGTGCGCACGATCAAGCTCGGCGCGGACCTCACGCACCGATGGGATCATTGAGGAGACAAACGGATCGACGGCCGTTGCGTCGCCCTTTTGCAAGCGCGCCCACAGATCAGCGGGCCAGCGATCGCCGAGCAGCGGCTGGACCGCGTCGATCGCGGCCTCCGCCTCGGTGATACCGGCAAGCGCGTCGGTGAGCCCCGATCGGGCTGCATCAAGTTTGCCCTGCTCGCGCGCGATGAGGGCCAGGCCGGCATCCAGCTCCGCCTGCGCGGCATCGAGCTGACGGGCGGCGTCGGCGCGTTCGGCCTCGAGCTCGAGCTCACCGCTCGCGATCTGGGCGCGGGCACGATCGATCTTGTCCTGAGCGCTCGCGAGCTCACCGGCGGCGGCGTCCAGCGCCTCATCGGCCTCGCTGCGGCGCTCGTCGACCTGCGCGAGGGCCTCGCCCTTCACGCCGCTCGTGCGCTCGGTCTCGCGTCGCTCGCGAATCCGCTCGACACGCCCCTTGACCTCATCGATGAGCCCTTGGTATTCATCCGAATAGGCCATGAGCTCGGAGGCGCCGGCAACGCGCAGGTAGGCAACGGTAAATACATCGCGGTCCACCACGGCGGCGGGCGTGAGGAAGAACGCGTACTGAGGACCGCCGGTGCTGCGGAAGCTCATGGTCTTGCTGCCGGCGTTCACGTCCATTGGGTCGAGCACGGAACCGGTGATGGTGTAACGGCCGCGCTCGAAGATCGCCGGCTGATCAGCGCGCAAGGCGGCCTCGGGATCCTCTTCGGCCTTTCCATCGCGCCTCTCCTCGGCACCCTCGAAGGTCACCGTGTCACCGATCTTCTTACCGCTCGCATCCAGGTACTTCTGAGTGACGGCGACCTCGCGCGCATCGCGCGGGAGCCGGCCCTCGACCACCCGGGGCTCGTTGAGGCCCGCCGCAGACAACGCCTTGACATCGACTTTCTCGCTCAAGCCGTCCACTTGGGTGTAGGCGGTCTCGGTGTAGCCCCCCTCCGCCACATCGACCCCGCTCACCTCGGCGAGCGCCGCGATATCGCCCTCGTCGAGGCCGAGCGTCGATCGGACCGAGATATCGAACAGACGCTGGGCGTCGTAGTAGCCATCGGACGTATAGCGCAGGTCGTCGCAAGCGGCCTTGAGGCCCACCAGCATGGTGGCCCCGAGCGCCGTGATCACGAATAGCGAGATGAACCGCTTGAGGTTGCCCGTGATGGTGCGCTTGATATCGGTCGCGAACGCATTGGGCCGAACGCCGGCCTTCTTCCCCCTCATGATGCGCCCTGCCTACCACTCGATATCGGCGATGGGCACGGGATGCTCGTTGACCTGCATGTCCGTGACGCGTCCGCTCTTGAAGCGGATCAGGCGGTCGGCCATGGGGGCCAGGGCGGAGTTGTGCGTGATGATGAGGACGGTTATGCCGTCACGGCGACAGGTGTCCTGCAACAGCTGCAACACCTGCTTGCCCGTTTGATAGTCGAGCGCGCCGGTGGGCTCATCGCACAGCAGGAGCTTGGGGTTCTTCGCGATGGCGCGGGCGATGGAGACGCGCTGCTGCTCGCCGCCGGAAAGCTGCGCCGGGAAGTTGGCCATGCGCTCTCCCAAGCCGACCTTGCGCAAACAATCGGCCGCGTCGAGCGAATCGGGGCAGATCTGGGAGGCGAGCTCGACGTTCTCGAGCGCGGTGAGGTTGGGCACGAGGTTGTAAAACTGGAAGACGAAGCCCACGTCCGCACGGCGATACTCTACGAGTTCCTCCTCGGAGACGGAACTCACATCGCGCCCGTCCACGACGACACGGCCGCTCGTGGCGTTGTCCATACCGCCCAGGATATTGAGGGCCGTGGTCTTGCCGGCACCCGACGCGCCCAAAATCACGGCGAGTTCCCCGCGCTCGACTTCAAAGGTCGCGCCATCCAACGCACGCACTTCCGCCCCGCCGGACCCGTACGTCCTCACAACATCGTCGAACTCGATATATGCCATGTGCGAAGCTCCCGGTACCTCATGTGCCTGCATTGGTATGTTCTACCCACAACAAGGGGCATCAAGCCGTCACGGGACGCTACGCCTTGGGTTTTTGGATGAGCACGGCACCAAAGGCAGTGGGGCCGCAGTGGCAGGAGATCACGCCTCCGACCTTGGTCCAGGCGATCTCTTGGAATCCCAACTCGCGGGCATAGGCCTCCATCTCCGTGCGAAGCTCATCGGACAGGCCCACGGAGTAGGCCAGCCCGATGTAGGAGTAGTCGATGTCGCCCTTGCCGACCATGTGGTCGATAAAGGCGTGCGCGCACTTGAGCATGGAGCCGCGGAACTTCTTGGTGGCGAGGAACTTACCGCCGATCACCTCGATGCAGGGCTTGATCTTGAGCAGGTGCGCGCCGAGGAAGGCGACGTTGGAGAGACGGCCGCCGGCCTTGAGGAAGGCAAGGTCGGTGGGGACAAAGCCGAGCAGGGTGCGGTCCATCACGCTCTCGGTGTAGGAGAAGATTTCCTCGACCGTCGCCTCGGGATGGGCCTCGATGTATTTGGCGGTCTCGACGGCCACGAGACCCTGTCCCACGGAGGCGAAACGCGTGTCCATCGAGTAGACATAGTCGCGCCCCTGGGCGGCGATCTTGGAGGACTGGTGCGAGCAGGTGGTCGCCTCCGAATACGCAAGGTGGAGGATGGTCGCATCGGGCCGCTCGGCGTGGATGCGGTCGAAGGCCCTCTCGAAGTCACCGGGCGTGCAACCGCTCGTCTTGGGCATCTCGCCGAGCTCGTTGCAACGCGAGTAGATCTCGAGCGGGTCGATGGAGCCATCGCCCACCGTCTCGTCGCCGATCGTCACGTGCATCGGGACGACCTCGATGCCATAGCGCTCGGCCTGCTCCGGCAAAACATCGGCGCCGGACTCGACCACGATGACATACTTACCCACAAGATCACGACCAATCTAATCGACATTGCATATGGCGAAGGCGTCGGACGCGCCCCTCGTCGCCGACGTTCTCCCCATTCTGTGCGTGTCACCAGATTGTACACACTGGAACATGATATGTAGATTAATTACCGCTCACCGGTGGCGTATTTCCGACCAAATGACACAGGGCCGTCAAGGCCGCGGATGGCACCCGCGTCCCACGACGCCGCATGTCCCTATTCGCACAGGAGCTCGGCGATCTGGACAGCGTTGGTGGCCGCGCCCTTGCGGATCTGATCGCCGCAACACCAGAAGGTGATACCGCGCAGGGCATTGGGATTGGAAATGTCGCGGCGCACGCGGCCAGCCCAGATCAGGTCCTGATCGGTGGTGTCCAGCGGCATGGGCCAGCGATCGTGCGCGTCCTCGGCGCCAAGGTCATCGACGAGCTTCACACCGGGGGCGGACGCGAGCGCCTCACGTGCCTCGTCCAGCGTGATGTCGCGTTCGAATTCGAGCGTGACGCTCTCGGAGTGGGAGCGAAGGACGGGGACGCGCACGCACGTGCAGTTCACGCGGAGCTCGGGCAGGTGCATGATCTTGCGGCCCTCGTTTTGCATCTTCATCTCCTCGGAGGTGAAGCCCTCGTACGTCTCGCCGCCGATCTGTGGGATGAGGTTGCTTGCCAGCTGCGCCGCAAAGGCGGAAGGCGCCGGAATCTCCTCACCGCGGCCCATATGGCCGATCTGATCCTCGAGCTCGCGCATGCCGGGTACGCCGGCGCCGGAGGCGGCCTGGTAGGTAGATACGATCATGCGCCTCACGCCGGCCAGCCGGTGCAGCGGCCACGTGGGTACCAGGCCGATGATCGTGGCGCAGTTGGGATTGGCGATGATGCCCTTGTGCGCCAGGGCGTCCTTGGCGTTGATCTCGGGGATGACGAGCGGGACGTCCTCGTCCAGGCGGAAGGCATGCGAATTGTCCACCACCACCGCACCGCGCTTGACGGCCTCCGGATACAGGGCCTTCGCGATGTCGTCCTCGGCGGCACCGAGCACGATGTCCACGCCGTCGAACGCCTCGGGCGAGGCGGCCTCGACCACGGCCTCGCCCCACGGGGTCGACACGACCTTGCCGGCCGAACGCGGGCTCGCCAAGAGCTTGAGCGACGCCACCGGGAATCGCCGTTCCTCCAGGCACGCGAGCATCTGCGTGCCAACGGCCCCCGTGGCCCCCACGATAGCGACGACGTACTTCTTCATCTTGCCCCACTCCTCACAGTTCGCATTGGGATGCATGGTTCCGGCAAATCCTCGCAGCGCGCCTAAAACGCGCACGGCGCGGGCTCCAGCTCGGCAGTCGTCACGATGCCGTCCTCATCGGAGAACGCCTCGTAGATGGTTTTGATCGCGAGGTCGAAATCGTGCTCCTCGACGCCGATGATGATGTTGATCTCGTCGCAGCCCTGGGTGATCATGCGGACGCTCACGCCGGCCTCGCCGAGCTTGCCGAACAGATGGCCCGAGATGCCCGCGCGCCCGCGCAGGTTGCGCCCCACGGTGGCGATAAGCGCCAGGTTCTCCACGACTTCGATCTCCAGCGGCTCGACCTCCTCCTGGATATCGGAGATGAGCGAGTACAGCGAATCCTTGACGTCGGCGGCCTGCACGACGGCGGCGAACTGGTCGACACCCGTGGGCATGTGCTCGACGGACACGCCATAGCGCTCGAACACGGACAGGGCGCGGCGCATGAAGCCGATACGGCTCTTGGTGCGGTCGCGCGAGACGTTGATGGCCAGGAAGTTGCGCTTCCCGGCGATGCCGGTGATGATCGGTTCGGTATCGCCCTCCTTGGCAGTCTCGGAGATGATCGTACCCGGGTCCTCGGGGGCGTTCGTGTTCTTGATCACGAGCGGGATGCCGGCATCGCGAACGGGGAAGACGGCCTCCTCATGCAGGACGCTCGCGCCCATGTAGGACAGCTCGCGCAACTCCTCGTAGGTGATGCGCGGGATGGGCTGGGCGCCCGGGACGATACGCGGGTCGGCGGAGAGGAAGCCCGAGACGTCCGTCCAGTTCTCATACAGGTCGGCCGCGAGGCACTGGGCGAGAATCGAGCCGGAGATGTCGCCGCCGCCGCGGTCGAGCAGCTTGACTTTGCCCTCCTTGGTGGCACCGTAAAACCCCGGCAT
>JAHHSP010000080.1 GCA_020025115.1 Collinsella sp.
ACGCGGGATACCGGGGCGAGAACCTCTCCCGCCCCGGCGATCTTCACAACTCACCCAATGCTGCATCAGGTGAGCATGCCTACTTCATGTCGGCGTTGCTATCGGCCCAGCTCTTGGCCTTGGCGACGATCTCGTCCTTGACCGTCTGCGAGTTCATATCCTCACCCTCGGCGGATGCCGCGGCAAGATATGCCTTCACCTCGATGGTGGCGGACCGCTCGGCAAACTTATAGTCCTTCGTGGTGTAGATCTTGCTAAAGGCCTCACCGGTGTATGCGTCGTTGGAAACGCCGTGGGCGAGCATCTTCATATTGGCCTCGGACGTACCGCCCTCGCCGGTGTAGACGAACAGGCCGCCCGTGTAGCAGCGATCGGTCTTGCCCTCGGGGAAGGTCGCACTCTCAAACTTGGTTGCCTTGCCCGTTACGGGAGCCCAGTTGTCACCGAGGACGAAATAGGCACCGTCGCCCAGGTTGTTCTCAACCTCGAGAAAGACGTAGGCGTCCTTGGAGTCCTTGCCAATACCCACGTTGGGGTTCTTGGGTACGATGGAGTCGGCCGTGATGGAAGAGTTGTCCTTCCAGTTGGTCTCGATGAGCCACTTGTCGAGGTCCCCATTGTTCTCGCCGCCGCCCTGCTCGGGATTGTCCGGATCGGGCTTTTTCTCGGGCTCCGTCACTCCGTTGCCCTGGACGAACGTGTTCGTCTTGCTGTCCTGCGCGCTGAACCACGCAAAAACGCCGCCCACCGCGAGGATGCAGCAGAGCGTAAGCGCAGCAACCAATCCCGTCCTCTTCCTACCAGCATGCTTCGAATCCATGATTTTCATCCTCTCTATTCCGGGATCCTTCCTTTGTGCCAAGGCGCATGGCGCCCAGAGTCACCGCATATGCTTGGGGGCTGGAGTATTCGACGCCCTTTTGTCACGCTTGCGCGTATGCCACAGCTCGAGCGCAATGCTCACGCCTATCACCGCGGCGATGCCGGCGATTACGATGAAGACCCCCGGCGGTTGCGTGACGAGCACGTTGACGTAGCCCAGAAGCGGAATGGAAGCAACGACCGTACCCACCAGGCACGACCACGGAACCGGCGCCGCATCGGGCGAGATATTTCCTTGTGAATCGACATTGGCGATGCCGTGCGTCTTAAATTCGCGCGCGACCTCGTCGATCTCGTAGACCTCGTGGGTCACGAGCGTGCCCGAATCCAGCTTGAACGTGATAATGTCACCCACGCGGACTTCGGACGGGTTTACGGAGCGCACATATATAAGCGACCCCACGGGGAGTTCGGGCTCCATCGAACCGGAAAGGACGGTGTACGGCACAAAGCCTGCAAAGCGGACTCCACCGAACGCCATGGCAAGAAACACAGCTGCTATTACCAAACAGGTGAGCAATACGTTCCATACCTTGGTAAACACACGTATCATCTCGATTGCGCCTTGGCAAAAGGCGTCATAAGAGGGCTTACAGGACAGCGCCCCAGGCCTCGCAAATAATTAACGAACGCACGGGGCTTTTATACTATAACTTAAATCACATTTTAATGTTGCCGTGATTCGGCCTGCCCGCGCAATCCCGCTCGACGGCTCCCCGCAGAGCGCGCACCAAGGCGAGTGTGGATGCTGTGGCATGGGCACGGGGCCATGTGATCGAGGCACACCGCAGCCGCCATGCCGGATGCGCCCTGCCCCCGCTGTCGCAAAGACGGGGGCATCACCCCTATGAGGGCAAAGATACGCCGGTAGAACGGCAAATCAAAAC
Organism: Collinsella sp.; assembly: GCA_020025115.1. Classification (GTDB taxonomy): domain Bacteria; phylum Actinomycetota; class Coriobacteriia; order Coriobacteriales; family Coriobacteriaceae; genus Collinsella. The sequence continues at coordinate 1,770 of JAHHSP010000080.1, forward strand.
GCGGGGCCCTCCTTTGCAGAGGACCCCGCGTTCACAGCGGTATGTCGAGAGGCGTTAGCCGTGACGACGCTTCAGGTACGCGCCGGCGCCAGAGACGCCAATCGCGACGAGCGCCAAGCCGCCCACGACAAACAGGCTGTTGTCGCCCGTTTTGGGGAGGCTGGAGCCGGACTGGGCACCCATCCCGGGCTTGTTCTGCTCGGGATTCGGCTTCACCGAGGAACCGCCCTGGGTGTCACCGGGGTTCTCGGGGTTCACCGGGGGCACGGGGTCCACCGGGTTCTCGGGATCCACTGGGGGCACGGGATCCACCGGGTTCTCGGGGTCCACCGGGGGCTCGGGAACACCCGGCTTGAGCTCAAGACCGGCAAGAGCGTTCTCGAGATTGGACTTCACCGCGGCGACCTCACCGAAGGTGAGAGTGAACTGCTGCTCCTCAATCTCCTGATGGGCCTTCGCGGACAGCTCCTTGGCAGCGGCGAGAGGCTTCTCGAGCGCCTTGAGGCTCCCATCGGTGTACGAGCCGCTCTTGATGGCGGCATCGGCACGTGCGATCAGCTCATCAAGCTCGGCAACGCCGTAGGGATCGCCCAGGTGCACGCTGCGCGTGCCCATGACCTCGATCTCGACCACATGGTTCGTCGTCTTGCTTTCGTCCTGACCGTTCATGTACACACGCACATAACGGGCACGAGCACCGTCCTTCACGTTGAAGCACTTGCCCTCGGCCGTCTCGGGATATGCACGGTCGGCGCCCTCACCGAAACCGTTCAGGTTTTCGGCGTCGGAGTTATAGACGATCGTGTCCTTGGCGTCGAACTTCTCGTCCTCCGAAAGAACGATGGTCGTGTTGCGATAGGTTCGACCGTCGGCGTAGTAGCGCACCATGTTGATCTGATCGACCTGGGCGACCTCACCAAGATCGACCTGCAGGTACGCGCTCTTCGCAACGTTGTCCCGACCGAACTCGCCATACTGGGTGCTGGTGTTCTTCGTGCCGTCAACGGCCTTGCTCACGGGCATATCGGAGCTGTTTGCAGCATTGCCGTCATCCTCGGTCCAACGAGCGACGACGTCCTTGTTCAGCGCCAGGTTCTCCGCCTTGAGCTCACCGATGCCGGGCACGAGCTTGTTGTAACCCGCCAGGAGATTCTTGTACGCGTCCATCTGCGCGGACGGGTCCCCGTTCTTCAACGCCTCATCGGCCGCCTGCAGCAGCTCATCGATCTTGGCATTGTTCCAGGAATCCTGGCTCACAGAGGGCTTGAGACCCTCGACCATGGTCACCAGGTCGGCAAGCGGGCTGGAAGGAACCTCATCATATCCGAGGCTGCGGTCGTAAACCGCCGCGCTCATGATACCCGCCTTGGTGTTCAAGGTGATGGGGGCCTCCTTGACCTTGTGATCGACGGAGTTCTTGGCATCGTAGCCGTTGCCCTCGATCTCACCACCCACATACACCTTCAGCATGCCGTTGTTCTCGCGAACGCCGGTAATGGACTGAGCGGCCGAAACCTTGGTTTCGGAAGTGGCGACCACGTCACCAACGGTGAAACGCGCCTTACCCTCGCCGTCGATGGCAAGGCTCCACTCCTCGCCCTGGGAAACCAGGGTCGTGTTGGGGGCGACGCTCTCGACAGTCGCGGTGACGGCAAAGCCGTTCGAGCCCTCGATGGAGGAGGAAGCGGACGCAAGAGCCGCGCTGTTGGCGCCCACGACCTCGACGACAACGCCATCGGTGTGGAACTTGCGGCTCACGGAACCCGCAAGCTCATTGCCCGCGGCATCGGATCCGGCGACGGCTTTGACCTCGATGGAGGCTCCGTCGGCAGGTGCGGCGGGCAGGGTGATGTCGAAGGTCTTGAGATCGGCGTAGGCCTTGACGGCGTCACCGGACAGCTCGACCTTCTCACCGTTCACCGTCACCTCGAGCTGGGCGCCGTAGACATGCTCGGAAGCCTGGACGCGCAGGGTGGTGTTGTTCTCGGCGTAGAGCTTGGACAGGGCGGGGGCGGTGGTGTCGCCATCCTTGGAGAGGTGCCAGACCTGAGTCTCACCGGGCTGCAGCGTCATGCTGACCTTGGCGCCCTGCTCGATCGATGCAGGGGCGGCGGCTGCGGTGTTGCCACCCTGGGTGTACACATGGTCGCGGACGACCTTGTAGATGCCGGGCTCGGTGCAACCGACGGCGGCATCGAGGTTGAACTCGATCGTGCGAGGCGCGTTAGCCGGGTTGCGCATGGAGATGATGCCCTCGTTGCCGGCCACGTTGAAGCCGGAGAAACCGTAAGCCTCCTGAGTTCCAGGGGTGCCGACGGTGGGATTGCTCGTCAGGCCCGCGTTGGACGCAGGGTCGCCGCCGATCCACTTGGCGTTGCGGAGCATATCGAAATTGCCCTCTTCCCACTCGAGGAAGTCGGCGTTGATGAGGTACTTCTCATCGTTGAAGATGGAGTCCGAATAATAGAGCTCCCAGAATGCGGTACCACGCGTTCCCTGCATGAACATATAGTTGCGGAACTGCTCGCCGTCCATGGAGTTGGCGTCGATACCGGTGCCCTCCTTGCCGTAAATCGGATCGTGATTGTACACGTTGGCGAGGGGGAACTGATACTGATTGGTGTTGATGAACTCGTAGTAGCACGCATCGCGGTAGGTCAGCATGGCGTTCATCTTGTCGTTGCCGGCACCGCCGTGAACCTCACCGCGGTCGCCCACGCACTGGAGCCACACGGAGTTGGACCACTGCAGGTACCAAGGGCTGGGATTGAGATAGCAGGTGAGGGAGATCCAGAGGTCCTGAATCTGCTCGGCGTCCGCCGTCTTCCAAACCTCCTCGAACAGCCCGATCCACTTCTCCCACAGGTCGGTGGTGTGGAACGCACCGTTGGGGCCGCCGTACATGTGCTGATGACCAGCGTCGTACCCGGCGACATTCTCGCCCTGGGCGAAAGCGCTGTATTGGGCGTTGTCGGCAAAGCCGTCCCACTTCCAGTAGTTGACGCCGTACTGCTTCATCCAGTCGGTGGCCATCTTCTCGAAGTTCTCGACATAGCGCTGGTCCGCGACGTCGATCGAACCACCGGCGGCAGAGCCCTTGCCGGCGCGAGCGATGATGTCGGCGAGATTGCCATAGTAGTTGTACCCGCCACGAGGACCGACCCAAACGCCGAAGTTGGAGCCGAGCTTGCGCACGAGCGCGCTCGAGGGCGTGAGCCCCTCGGGGAACTTGTTGTTGAACTGCCAGAAGCCCTCGGTGTTCACACCGCGCTCACCACCGACCGGGCCGTTGCGGCGTAAATCGTCGCCGGAGGCGAGCTGGTCCTCGGTCCGACGGTACTGGTTCCAGCCGTCGTCCACAACATAGGACTCCAGCGGGCGAACGCCCGTCTCGGACAGCTCCTTGTCAACGGCCTTGAAGGACTCGATGATGTTCTCATCATCGATGAACATCATGTTGTCGAACCAGGAGTTGTACTGGATGCGGAAGTCGCTCGGCTTCGAGATCGAGTTGATGTATGCGAAGAAGTCGGACTGGATGACCTGGTTGTTGGAACCATCGGAATGGCTCGCACCGCTCACCGTCTGCCACGAGACGTACTTGCCGTCCTTGGTCAGCTGTCCATCGCGAGCAAAGTCGGTAAAGTTCTTGCCCGACCAGAAACGGGACAGTCCGGCCTTGGCGACCTCATCCGTCTCCTTGATCTGCGTGTCGGCGGCGGGGAACTCCGAGCCGAAGAACATGCCGTTGGCGTAGAAGGGCTGTCCGAGGTTGGCGCGCTGCATGGGCATCGCCACGACGCCCCCGTTGTCCGTCGGGATGGTCCACATCTTGTCGTCATCGACGCCGGTCATGTCGATGTGCTCGCCATCGATGTACTTGATCCGGGCGTCCTTGTCGGCGGTTTTGAGCTCGATCCACTTGCGCATGAAGTGGTCGCCGTCGTACATGACGACCTTCTGCTCGATCACGGCGTTGTCATCCGTGCCGAACGCAAAAGGCTCGAAGGACAACGTGCCGAGCTTGCCGCTCTTGGCGGTGCCGTTGATCTCATGCTCGACGTTCTCGACCTTGGGCACGCCCTTCAC
>JAHHSP010000081.1 GCA_020025115.1 Collinsella sp.
GATTGAGGGCATGGAACAGGCAACTAAGAAGAAACTGACCGTCGCGGCCGTGCTGGGCGCCATGGGCCCCGGCCTGCTGGCCGCGCTTTCCGGCAACGATGCCGGCGGCATCGCCACCTATTCGAGCGCGGGTGCGAGTTACGGCTACGCCACACTGTGGATGCTGCCGGTGATGGCGCTGCTGCTCATCGTCGTGCAGGAGACGGCGGCTCGCTGCGGCTGCGTCACGGGCAAGGGCTTCGCCTCGCTCATTCGCGAGAAGTTCGGCGTGCGCAAGACGGCGCTCGCCATGGTGGCGCTGCTCATCGCCAACACCGCGGTGACCATCTCCGAGTTCGCGGGCATCGCGAGCGGCCTTGCGCTGTTCGGCATCCCCAAGACGGTATCGGTGCCGCTCATGGGCCTGCTCATCTGGCTGCTCACCATGAGCGGCAGCTTCCGTCGGATCGAGAAGGTCCTGCTGCTCGTGAGCTGTGTCTTCGTGACCTATGTGGTCGCTGCGTTTTTGGCCGGCCCCAACTGGGGCGAGGTCGCGCTCTCGACCGTCACCCCGTGCTTGATCCCCGAGCCGAGCTACGTCTCGCTGCTCGTCGCCACGATCGGCACCACCATCGCGCCGTGGATGATTTTCCTGGCGCAGAACAACGTGGTGGATAAAAACGCGGACGAGTCCGATATCGTCTTGCAGCGCATCGACACCACCACCGGATCCGTGATCGCCTGTGCCATTGCGTGGTTCATCATCATCACGACCGGCGCGGTGCTGTATCCCGCCGGCATCGAGGTCGCCGATGCTGCCGATGCGGCCCTCGCGCTGGAGCCCATCGCCGGTGAGTTCGCCACGGTGCTGTTCGCCGCGGGCCTGGTTGCGGCGAGCTTCCTGGCCGCTTGCGTGCTGCCCGGCGTGACGTCCTCCGCCGTTTGCGAGGCGTTCGGCTGGGAGCGCGGCGCCGACCGCAACTGGAACGAGGCGCCGGTGTACCGCGGCATCATCACGGTGATCATCGTGGCGTCTGCCGCGCTGGTGATCATGCCCGGTGTGGACCTGTTCCAAATCATGATGAGCGCCCAGGTCATCAATGGCGTGCTGCTGCCCATCCTGCTCGTGTTCCTCGTCTTCATCGCCAGTGACAAGCACATCATGGGCCGATTCAAGAACAGCCGCTTGTGGGACGTGCTCACTTGGGCGACGATCGCTCTCATCACGGTCCTCACCGTCGTGATGTTCGTCCTTCAGGCGTTGGGATACTAGCGCGTGACGCGTCGGATCTGGCGTTCGCAAAAGCGCTTTGCCAGATACGGAGAGGCCCCCGCAACGTGCATGGCAGGTTGCGGGGGCCTTTTGCTCAAAGTGCACGATGAGCGCTGCTCGAGGTGGGCTACTCGACCTCGATCGGCTTGAGGTCGAGTGTGCATGCGGTCTTCAGGCTGTCCAGGGTGCGCTGGGCGACCATGAGGCGCTCATCGTCGCCGTCCCCCAGATGGACGGGCAGGTAGCGGGCAACCTGGTCATCGATGAGCTGAACGTATTCACTCACTCCGGCGTTCGAGAGGTGGATGCCATCACCATCGAATAGGTCGTTGCGGTTGGCGCTATAGGTGAACCAATCGATGAGAATCACGTTGTCGTAGCGCTCGGCTGCTTCGGAGAGCACGCGATTGTTCGGTTCGCACCAGGGGCGGGCGGCGCGGTTGTTCACGAACGCCACGATGCGCTTGTCGCCGGCAAGCTCCATGATCGTATCGACATCCTGTGCGGAAAAAGGGCCGTTCGTGCCCAGGGCGAACACGGCGATACGTCCGGCGAGCCCCTGGTCGACGAGTTCGCGATACACGTCGATGCCGGCGGTGAATTGGCGGTTCATGGCCGCGTCTATGTGGCCGTGGGGGAACACCTGCATGAAGGTCTCAACGGCGCGCAGCGAGACGGAGTCGCCGACCATCGTGATGTCGTAGGCGCCCTCGGGAATCGCGTCACCGGATTGCCCTGCGCCGTTTTGCGCAGGTGCATCGGCGCTCGGCTTGCCGGTGTCGTTACCGCCCTGCAAGATGGCGGCGCCGTCCTCGCTCAACGCGGAGGTGGCGGGGACGAGCGCGATGCCGCCCAGTGCGACGAGGCCCGTTATGCCGGCGAGTGCCAGCGGGATCGCCTTTGCCCGCATCCAGGAGGAACGGGTCTCCCCGTCACGTACTTGCGCAAGGATTCGACCTGCGGCGCCATGGCGAAACGGCGTTTCGATGAAGCGATAGCACAGCTCGGAGACCCCGATCACGATGGCGACCTGGCATAGGTAGACCCACCAGGGCTTGGAACTCACGTCGCTGGAGGGGTTCATGAGCAGCAGCAGGGGATAGTGCCACAGATAGATGCTGTAGGAGCGCTGCCCGAGCCAAACGAGGGGCTGGGCCGAGAACAGCTTGGCCAGGCGGCTGTGCGCCTGCGCGCATGCGGCGATGAGCATCAGCGTGAACAGCGATGCGAGCAGGATGCCGCCGCGGTAGGGGAAGGCGGTATAGCCGTTGCTGAAGACGATGAGCAGCAGCAGGCCGATGAGGCCGAAGGCCCCGAGCGCATCGAGCGGGCCCGCGCCGAGATGCTTGGGCGCCTCACGGTCGAGCTTGTTTGCGGCGGCGCGCCATGCACCCTGCGCGATCCGCGTGAGCCGCGCGTTGGGGACGAGCGCGAGCCATGCGCCGAGAAGCAGGGAGAATGCGCGCGTATCCGTTCCGTAGTAGATGCGGCTCGGATCGGCCCCGGGGTTGTAGAGGAGCGCCATCTCGACGGCAGATACCGCGGCGAGAACAAGGACCGCGCGTCCGATGCGGCTCTGCGGCTGGCTCGCGCGCAAAGCGAGCATGAGGGCCACGGGCCAGACGAGATAGAACTGCATCTCGATGGCCAGGGACCAGAAGTGGGTGAGCGGCGAGGGATCGCCCACGGCGTTGAAGTAGGACTGCTGGCTGAAGATCTGCCACCAATTGTTGAGGAAGAGCGCCGAGGGGATGATATCGGGTCGCATCTTGGTGAGCATGACATGGTTGAACAGCGTGCACAGAGCCGCGCTCACCACGATGACCGTGACGATCGCCGGGATGAGGCGGCGCAGGCGCCGTTGCCAGAATCCCTTGAGGTCGATGCGCCCCGTGCCTTCGTGCTCGGTGAGCAGCAGGCGCGTGATCAGGTAGCCCGAGAGGACGAAGAAGATCGTGACGCCCTGCATGCCGCCGGGTGCCAGGTTGGGGCCGAGGTGATAGAGCACGACGGCGGCGACGGCGAGAGTGCGTATTCCGTCGAGCGCCGGGATGTGGGCCATGCGCCCGGGAAGGGGCACGGACCCGATGGGGGCCGCCGCGGAGTGCCTGGCGGGATCGTGGGCCGTCCCAGTGCCATCAGCGGCGGTGCGTCGGGGTTCCCGCGCTCCCTCGGGCGCGGGCGCTTCGGCGGAATGGGTATGTTTGGATGACATGACCAAGGTGGAGTCTTTCTCATGAGTTCGTTTGCTGGTCTATCGCGATTCTAGCGCGGATCCGCGTGCACGGATCGCATGTGCCGTGACTGTTCTGTAAGTGCGGCGGTCGCGTTTGGCATATGAGTCAAAACGCAAGCGCCCCGCTGGCCAAGAGGCTCGCGGGGCGCGGGTTCGGTCTGCTGGAGGTCGCTAGAACTCGACCTTCGGCACCTCGCGAGACGCCTCTGCGGCTTCGAAGCCCGAGCGCTCCTTGAACTGGAAGATGCCGGCGAAGATGTTGCCGGGGAACGTCTGGATGCCGTTGTTGTAGTTGAGCACGCAGTCGTTGTAGCTCTGGCGAGCATAGGAGACCTTGTTCTCGGTGTCCTCGAGCGAAGCTTGGAGCTGCGTGAAATTTGCATTGGCTTTGAGGTCGGGGTAGGCTTCGGCGACCATGAGCAGCTGGCGCAGCGCCCCGGTGAGGGCGTTGTCGGCCGCCATTTTCTCCTCGGGGGTGGCGGCGTTGGTCGCAGAGGTGCGGGCCTGGGTCACGGCGTCGAGCGTTTCCCGCTCATGGGCGGCGTAGCCCTTGACTGTCTCCACGAGGTTGGGGACGAGGTCGTTTCTGCGCTGCAGCTGCGTATCGATGTTCTGCCAGGCGTTGTCGACGCGGTTGCGCAGCGTGACGAGGTTGTTGTAGATGCCGGCGATGCCCATGGCGATGGCCATGACGACGATGGCGCCGATGATGAACGGGAGTCCCATGTGCACTCCATTTCCGTGACGGCGCCCAGGCGCCGAGCTTATTGTCCTTGGTCAAGTATACCCGTCGCGCCAAGGCGCATTCCCGAGCGTTTCGCCATCGGTCGGGGAACATTCGCTCATCAACCTCGACGTGCCGACCGTCAAATCGGCAAAGGCCCCTTGCGATATTCACGTTGCGTACTAGGATAGGTGACAGATATCACTTATCTATCTCTCTGACAAGATGAAGATAGATAGCGTACGCATGGACAACGGGGACGGTAGATATGGACCTGCGCATTCAGAAAACGTATCGCTCGCTGCTCACGGCATTCACCAAGCTGCTCGAAAAGCACCGCTACGAGGATGTGAGCGTGGCCATGCTGTGCGAAGAGGCGATGATCCGCCGTACGACGTTTTACAAGCACTTTGCCGATAAATCCGAGTTCTTCAGCTTTTTTGTGGACAGTCTGCGCATCGAATTGGTCAAGCACGGCGAGGCCAAGGCCGAGGAGCTCCGTTTGGCAAAGGGGGAATCGACGGAGGAGGACTCCCTTGTCGTGAATGTCGAGGAGGGAATCGCGATTTTGCGGGCCTTGGTCGACTTCCTGCTCGATCACGCTCAGCTCGTCGATAACATCCTGGACAGCTCCATGAGCGGGATGATGCTGCTCATGATCGAGGACCGCGTGGCCGAAATCCTGCGCGAGCGCTATCATGCGCACTCCAAGGCACGTGGGGAGGACCCGCTTGCGTTCACATCCGCCTCCGAGTTTGCCGCCGGTGGCATCGTGCGCCTGTTCGGCAAGTGGTGGATGCGCGGCCATGATCCGGAAACCGAGGACGATCTGGTGAACACTGCAGAGGCCATGGTCCTGCGCGTCTTGAATCGATAGAAACAAAAAGCGAGCCACGGTGGCTCGCTTGTGCAATCAGCGTGGCGGAGAGAGAGGGATTCGAACCCTCGGAACACTTGCGTGCTCAACGGTTTTCAAGACCGCCGCATTCAACCGCTCTGCCATCTCTCCGGCATGTTGGGTAATGATAGCATCGAACGCGATATGACGTGCGTGGGGTTTGCCCGCGCAGTGCGAGAGGTACGGGGTTGCCGGGATGAAGCCAGCCGATGAGACACCGGGGTCTGCGGTATCGCGCGAGGAGGACGAGCGCTTCATGCGCGAGGCCCTCGCCGAGGCACGCGCCGCCGCGGGGGTCGGCGAGGTGCCGATCGGCGCGGTCGTGGTGCATGAGGGTGCGATCATCGCCCGGGCCCACAACAGGCGCGAACTGGACGAGGACCCATCGGCGCACGCGGAGTTTCTTGCCATGATGCGGGCGGCGCGCGCGCTCGGCAGATGGCGCCTGAGCGGTTGTACCGTCTATGTCACGCTCGAGCCCTGCCTCATGTGCTCGGGCCTCATGGTCAATGCTCGAATCGATCGGTGCGTATACGGAGCGGCCGATCCCAAGGGCGGAGCGCTTGGAACGCTTTACGACGTGAGCGCCGATGCCCGCTTGAATCATGCATTCCCAGTC
>JAHHSP010000082.1 GCA_020025115.1 Collinsella sp.
CAAACCGCGCGCGGCGTGCGCTTTGACACCGGAAACCCGTTCAGGAAACTCGCACTCCTGATTCCCGTGTGCGTCCCCCTACTCGTGACCTCGGTGCAAAAGACCGACGCGACGGCGCTCGCGGCCGAACAACGCGGCTTCTACCTCAGAACGCGCGCGAGCTCCTATCGACGCTATCCGATGACGGCGGCAGACGTCACCGCCCTCGGCTGCTGCCTTGCGCTCCTAGCGGTCGGCTTCGCCCTGTAGGCGCACCCGCGCCGAGGCGCTAAGATAGGCGATACGCACCGAACGGCCCACTCCACGGCGAGTAGCGGCCCGATTTTGCCAGGAGGAACCATGCAGCTGACCGATCGTCTCGACGAGCTCACCCGCGAGCTTCTCGCCGATGGCTTCAATGCCGCGCGCGAACGCCCCGTGACCCTGCGCGCCAACACGCTCAAGACGACTGCCGACCAGGTCGCGGCGGCACTCGACGCCGCCGGCATCGGTCACATCCGCGCGCCCTGGTACGGGGATGCCTTCGTGCTCGACGGCGTACGAGAGCGCGAGGTATGGGATCTCGATATCTATCGCGACGGCCTCGTATATCTGCAGAGCCTCTCCTCCATGCTCCCGCCGCTCGTCCTCGGACCGCTCCCGGGCTCCGACGTCCTCGACATGTGCTCGGCCCCCGGCGGAAAGACTTCCCAACTCGCCGCGCTCACGGGCAACGGCGCGCACCTCACCGCCTGCGAGATGAGCGCTCCGCGGGCCGAGAAGCTCTCGTACAATCTCGACAAGCTCGGGGCGCAAAATGTGAACATCATGCGCACGGACGCGCGCCGCCTCGACGAATTCTTCAGCTTCGATCAGATTTTGCTCGACGCGCCGTGCACGGGCACCGGCACATATCGCACCGGCGACGAACGAGCCGAGAAACGCATGACGCTCCATCTGCTCGAAAAAGTCGTCAAATCCCAGCACGCCCTGCTCGACCGCGCCCTCAAGGTCCTGAAGCCCGGCGGGATCCTCGTCTACTCCACCTGCTCGGTTCTTCCCGAGGAAAACGACGAGCAGGTGCGCTCGGCCCTCAAGCGCCATCGCGACTGCGAGGTCGTGCCGATTCTTGCGGGCGACCCCGGCGATGGGCATTCCGATCCGGAAGCGCGCTCCATCACGATCGCCCACGCCGATGAGGGCGAGCTCGCATTGCCGATCCTGGACCTCCCAAACTCGCTCGAGGGAACGCTGACGATCGCCCCAACCCGCCTATATGAGGGATTCTACGTCGCCGCCCTGAAGAAGCAGGCCCCTCGCGCCAAGCGATGAGACCGCACGGGACGGCTATGAAATGGGACCCCGCGCGATGGCGCGGGGTCCCGACGCTTGCACGGAATACGAGCGCCCGATCGGCGGCTATCGCTCGCGCTCCTCGTCGCCCTTACGGGCATTGCGGTCCTTGAGGGTGGCAAACAGCAGGTATACCAGGGCCACCACGGCAATGGCGCCGGCGATCATGAGCACCGGGGCCAAAATGTCGAACATCTCCACGGCGGCGCCATCCCTTCTCGCGCGCGGGCGCGCGCTCTCAAATTGCCTTCGCCGCCCCAGCATACCAGATTCGGCCCCAACGGCCGCCATGGCGCAGGAACCACAAAGCCATGGAAACCGCGTGAGCGACGCCCCTTCGCCCTCAAGAGCATGCGGGCGGGTACAATGAATCGACATTCGTCCTTCCCTCAAGGGGGCATCATGACCAACACCACTCCCGACGCCGCACGCGCCTCCGTACCCGACCCGCGGCCCGATGCCGTCGAACCGAAGACGGGAGCCGGCCCCGCCGCCGCGTCCTACCCCATACCGGCCATCGAGCGCAGCGTCGATCAAACCGAACTCGAGCCCGGCGATACCGACGCCGACGCCGTCTCCGTCAGTGCCGAGGTTCCCGAGTCGATCGAGGCGACCATCGATTTCTCCGAAGTCGAGCTCGCCGACGAGTTCGCCGAGCCCGAGCTCGCCGTGACACCGGGCGGCCTGCTGCCCATGGAGCCCTCGCCCATCGAGGGCCGGCTGCGCAAGGCGCCGCTTCGCGTCCCCGACGAGCTCGAGGAGTGCGGCGGCTTCACGCTGTTCGGACGCCGCATCAAGTCGCTGCTCTACACCACCGACGTCGCCGTCATACGCAACTCCAACGCCGATGCGATCTTCGCCGTGTATCCTTTCACCGCGCAACCGGCCATCACGCAGGCCCTCCTCACCGCCTCCGAGGCCCCCGTGTTCGTGGGTGTCGGCGGCGGCACCACAACCGGCAAGCGCTCCGTTCAGCTGGCCGCCGTGTCCGAGATGCAGGGCGCCGCGGGCGTTGTCGTCAACTCCCCCGCGCCACCCGAGATGATCGAGCAGATCTGCGCCGTCATCGATATCCCCGTCATCGCCACCGTGGTGCGCTGCGACGCGGTCGCGCACGCCAAGGTAAAGGCCGGTGCCAAGATCTTGAACGTCGCCGCCGGCAAGGACACCCCCGCCGTCCTGCGCGAGCTGCGCGAGATCTACCCGAATCTTCCGCTCGTGGCGTCCGGCGGTCGCAGCTCCCTGTCCGTTCGCGAGACCGTCCAGGCCGGTGCCAACGCCGTCATCTGGACGCCGCCCTCGGCACAGCAGCTCCAGGCAGATATGATGCGCCGCTATCGCGAGGCCGAAGTCAAACCCGAGGTGCCGATCATGGACCCGGTCGCCGCGGCCGACGTCAACCCCCTTGAAAGTGCACGTGCCGACGTGCCCATCCCCGATGAGCTGATCGCCAAGGCCACCACCGGAGGCCCCAGGCGCCAGCGCCCCTTCCCCCAGCTCTTCTTCAAGGGCAGGCGTCACTGACGGCCCTCCAGCCCCCGACCGCGCACGGCCCCGGCCCGCTCGATCCGATGGGTCGGCAGACCGGGGCCGTCTTCTTACCCGAACGCCCCGACGCTGGGCGGTGCACGCCATGTCCGCAAGTTCGTCGTCGAAGCCCGTGCCCAACGCCCCGGCCAAAACGGCCCACGAGCCAGACCGGAATCGAAATATGAAGACACTTCTCACACAGCTCGCGAAGTTCGGCGTGGTCGGCGTGGTTGCCACCGTCCTCGACTTCGGAATCATGAACCTGCTCCATTACGGAGTCCGTCTCGATATCCTATTAGCCAATACGGCGGGGTTCGCCATCTCGCTCATCTTCAATTACACCGCGAGCATGAAGTTCGTCTTCGAGCACAGAGATGGGATGAGTCGGCGTCGAGAGTTCGTCATCTTCGTCGTGCTCTCACTTATCGGCCTCGCCCTGAACGATGGCATAGTCCTGGCCCTCAACAAAGGGCTGGCACTCGAGGCCAACCTTGCAAAGATCGCCGCAACGGCACTCGTGATGACGTACAACTTCGCGACGCGCAAGCTCTTCCTCGATGGCACGGGCAATCAGTAGCCCACGCACCGGCCCGTTCGCCCATCGGAGTCGAAACGCCGCCCGCCGACACCGCGCGTCGGCGGGCGGATTCATATGCTTCTTGTGCTCAGCCTTACAATTCGCTTACCCACGACGTATAGTTTGCCTGCATTAAGGCAGGACGGCCGTCATGGCCCTCGTGAGCGGAAGTGATGGTTTGCGCAACGCACTCGCACATCCCAATACTCGGCAATTCTTGAAATTCGCCGCCGTGGGACTCGCCTCCCTCGCGGTCGAGTACGCATTTCTCGTCTATCTGCTGCAGTCGCTCAATATGAACTACCTCATTGCGACCACGATCTCCTTCATCATCTCCATCGTGTTCAACTACATCTTGTCCATGAAGTATGTCTTCGTACATAAAGAGGACATGAGCCGACGCCGCGAGTTCATCATCTTCTCGGCGCTCTCCGCCATCGGCCTGGGCCTGAACGACCTGTACATGTTCATCGGGGTCGGCCTGCTGAATATCGGCACCATGTCCATGAAGGTCATCTCGACGTTTTTCGTCACCTGGTACAACTACTTCAGCCGCCGCAAGTTCCTGGATGCCGGTCACGCATAAGGGGGCATGCACTTCATGCCGTTCAACCGGCTCCACGTTCAACCGGCTTCACGTTCAACCGGCTTCAACTTGAGCACAACGCAGTCGAGGGGTCGCATCGCGGCCCCTCTTTCTTTACCGGCCTTTAGCGGCCGCGCCCTTCCGAGCGCATACCGAGCGCCGCATGGCATGGGAGAAGAAATGGGACGGTCCAAAATAACCGTACCCGAAAAAGCGCGGCAGACCTTCGACCTTCGACTCAACGTTGAGACTCGTGACGGGGGCCGAAAAGGGCCCGCTTGTTCATGCGCCTGTACCTTTTGCCTGGTAGAGATGATGTTTCGAACATTGTCGGCCTCGCTAAAACCCTCACCTTAAAGGTGAACTTGAAACTACAAAACTGCTTCATATTTCACTGTCTCCGCAGGTAAGCGAAGCCTAAACCTTCAACTTGAACCTTAAAGAATGTCTAACGTTCAAGTTGAACTCGAAGCCGGTGCTATGATGCTTGTTGTCCTAAGGTAGCAACAGACGAGGATGTACATGGACGCAACTCCAAGCATGCACACCACGTGGCGCACCAGCCGTACCCGTCGCATCATCGCGGGCGCCGGCGTGACGGCGGCGCTGTTCGCGAGCGTGCTCTTCCCCGTCCCGGCACGAGCAATCACCACCGAAACCGCAGCCACGCTCACCGAGACCCAGAAAAAAGTAGAGGAGACCGCCGCCGCGTTCGACGAGTCGATGAAAACCCTCGACTCCCTGCAGCAGCAGGTCGCCGAGAACGAGGCGCGCATCGCCGAACTTGAGGCCAAGCTTCCCACCGCGCAGGAGCGTGCCAGCCGCGCCATGCGCGAGCTTTACAAGCACCACAAGGGTTCCAACACCCTCATGAGCTTCGTGCTGAACACCAAGAGCATGGACGAGCTCATCTCCGGTATGAAGTATCTCGACCAGGTCAAAGACGCCAACGTCGGCGCCCTCACCGAGCTCAGTGAGCTCCAGACCGAGCTCGAGGCCAAGAAGACCGAGCTCAAGAGCGCCAAGGTCCAAGCCGAGGCAGAGCGCGATTCCGCCGCCGAGGCACTCGCCCAGGCCCAAAAGCTCCGCGAGGCCGCCCAGGCCCAGGCCGACGCCGAGGCCGAGGCCGAGCTCGCCGCACTTCAGCAGGCATCCCAGAGCCTGAGCGACGGCGGCGCGGTCGCCACGCCCGACAACGCTGTCGTGAACTGGGACGTCGACCAGGCATCCTTCGTGGCCGAATGGGCCCCGCGCATCGATGCGTACCTCGCCGGCTCCCCACTCGAAGGCCAGGGAACCACGTTCGCCGACGCCGCCTGGAAATACGGTGTCGACCCCCGTTTCTCCCCCGCCATCTCCAACACGGAGAGCTCCAAGGGCCGTCACTGCTTCCGCCCCCACAACGCCTGGGGCTGGGGCAATGCAAGCTGGGATAGCTGGGAGGAGGCCATCGACGCGCATGTCTGCGGCCTTGCCCGCGGATATGGTTACACCATCAGCGTCGCCGGCGCCAAGAAGTACTGCCCGCCCAACTGGTTCAACTGGTACAACGATACGTTGAGCGAGATGAACCGAATTTAAAACAGCAGGTGAAAAGGAGTCCGATCGGGCTCCTTTTTTAATATCCGCCCACATACCCTCCCGCACGCTGAACCCCTCGCAAACGGGGTACTATGGAAAGTGTGCCAAAAA
>JAHHSP010000083.1 GCA_020025115.1 Collinsella sp.
GCCGGCGCGGCGGCCGAGCTCGGCGATGATGGTCGCAAGACCGGTGAGCCCGCCGGCCGCGAGGCCGTTGGGAATCATGAACACGTCCGTGGCGAGCGCGGCGAGGGCGCAGCCGAACATGATGACCGGCAGGTCGCGCATGAATTGAGATTGAATGATTCGATTTATGTCGATGCGCCGTGCCATATGCCCCCACTTGCAGATAAATTGCCATTTGTTCGAAATTTTATCAGGGGGTACTCCACCGCGTCAAAGAAGATGCTCGGGGCGACATATCGCCCCGAGCACAACTCAGGAGGGCGCCTTATGCGCGATATGTGCCCCGGCGAAAAGAAATGAAGGCAGGCCCTTTGATTCGCCAAACGGGGGCACCCCGTCTTCAGGCGGACAGGAAGCTTCGAATGGCGCCGGATGGCGAAGCCGCTGAAAGAGGACAGGCGAGACGTTCGAGGTCTCGCCTGTCGTCAACGGCATTCTTGTAAGGGGCGCTTTAGAGGAAGCCCTACTCGGCCTGCTCGGTGGCCCAGCGGTGATACCCGATGATGAACGGGTCCAGGTCGCCATCCTCCAGAACGCCATCGACGTCACTCGTCTCCACACCGCAGCGCAAGTCCTTCACCATCTGGTACGGATACAGAACGTAGCTGCGAATCTGATTGCCAAAGCCGATCTCGGTCTTGGGGCCGCGGATCTCGTCGAGGGCATCCTCGCGCTTTTGCAGCTCGAGCTCGTAAAGACGGGCCTTCAGGATCTGCATGCACGCGGCCTTGTTCTGAATCTGGCTGCGCTCATTTTGACAGGTGACCACGATGCCCGTGGGGATGTGCGTCACACGGACCGCGGAGTCGGTGGTGTTGACGCCCTGGCCACCGGGACCGCTCGCATGATAAACGTCCACGCGGATATCGTCGGGCGCGACCTCGATCTGGATGTCGTCGGGAAGGACGGGGATGACCTCGACGCCGGCGAACGTGGTCTGACGGCGCTTCTTGGCGTCCGTCGGGCTGATGCGCACCAACCGGTGGACACCGGCCTCGGCGCGCAACATGCCGAACGCGTCCCTTCCCTCGACCGTGATGGTGGCT
Source organism: Collinsella sp. (assembly GCA_020025115.1). GTDB lineage: Bacteria > Actinomycetota > Coriobacteriia > Coriobacteriales > Coriobacteriaceae > Collinsella. Next base: position 1,086 of record JAHHSP010000083.1, read on the forward strand.
CGGTCGATGCCTATGACCTCGGCGGCGGGGCAATCGTTGACCGTGACCTTCCAGCCGCGGCGGGCGCAGTACTTCATGTACATCTTGAACAGCATGAAGGTCCAGTCCTGGGCCTCCAGGCCGCCCTGCCCGGGCTTGATGGACAGAATCGCGCTGCCATGGTCGAATTCGCCGGTGAACCAACTGGAGAGTTCCATCTCGTCGATGGAGTGCGTGAGCTCGGCCGCAGCCTCGGCGGCCTCGGCGACGAACTCGGCGCCGTCCTCCCCCATCTCCTCGGCGAGCTCGAGGGCTGCGCGGGCGTCGGACAGCCGCTCGCGCGCGCCATCCACAAGCGCCACATCGCCCTTCACCTGGGCGAGCTCGGCCATGTGCGCGCGGGCGGCGTCGGCGTCGTCCCAAAAACCGGGGGCGGCGCTCGCCTGCTCCAGTTCGCCCACGCGACCGCGGGCCTCGTCGATATGCAGATATGCCTCGACCTCGGTCAGACGCGCCTCAAGGGCGTCCAGATCGGCGGAGGTGACGACGCTTCGGCTCTCATCGGCCATTAGCGGTTCCTGCCATGACAATTCTTGAACTTCTTACCGCTGCCGCAGGGGCAAGGCTCATTGCGGCCGACATTGGCATACGGGTCGCCGCTCTCGTCCTTGCGATACGTGCGCACGGTGGCACCCGCCGCCTCTTCGGCGCGCTGCGGAGCTTGGCCGACGGTGGCGGCCTGCTGTGCGGCACGCTGTTGGATGGTGGAGGAACCGGAGTCGCCGTCGACCTCCGCCGGGCCGCTCATGCGGACACCTGACAGAGCCGGGCTCTTCTCGGCCTCCAGACGGTTGCGGACCGCGACAGGATCCTTGAACTCGGTACGCAGGACGGTGCGGAGATAATCCTCGTACATGGTGTCCACGAGCATGCGGAAGGCGCGGAAGGCCTCCGTCTTGTACTCGACGAGCGGATCGCGCTGGCCAAAACCGCGCAAGCCGATGCCCTGCTTGAGGTAGTCCATCTCCTGCAGGTAGCCCATCCAGCGCGTGTCAATCACGCGCAGCATGACCTGGCAATCGAGCTCGCCCATGAGGTCGGAACCCAGTCGCTCGGCCTTGGCATCGTACATGCGCTTCACGAAGTCGAGAACCTCCTCGCACAGCACGTTGTAGGGCGCATCCTCGAACGCGGGGACATCCGTACGTCCGGTAAGTTCGACGGCCCATTTGTGCAGGCCCTCGAGGTCGCGCTCGCCGTCATGGGAATCCACGGGGCAGAACTCGGTCACGCAGCGGTTGATGGTGTCGGCGATTACCTCATCGATATGGTCGGAGAGATCCTTGCCGTCCAGGATCTTGTTACGCTCGGCGTAAATGACCTGGCGCTGCTTGTTCATGACGTCATCGTACTCGAGGACGTTCTTGCGCATGGAGAAGTTGATGTTCTCGACCTTGCGCTGAGTGCTCTCGATGGCCTTGGAGATCATCTTGTGCTGGATGGGCATATCGTCGCCCATCTCGGTGACGACCATGAGGTTCGAGATCTTGTCCATGCGCTCGCCGCCGAACATGCGCATAAGGTCATCCTCGAGCGAGAGGTAGAACTGGGTCTCGCCCGCATCGCCCTGACGGCCGGCACGGCCGCGAAGCTGATTGTCGATGCGACGGGATTCATGGCGCTCGGTGCCGATGACGGCCAAGCCGCCGGCGGCGACGACGCGATCGTGCTCGGAGCGGCACATGGCCGTCATCTCGTCACCGATCTGCTCGCGCTTGAGGGCGATGTCGGCGAGCTGTTCGGCGGTGATGTCGATGCCGAGCCCCTGCAGTCCGGCAAGCATGAGCGAGAAACCCTCGCGCTCGGCAGGCTCGCCCACGCGCTCGGCACCGCGCTCGACGCCGTCCACGAGCTCCCAGTTCGCCTCGCGCAGGATGCGCTCGACGGTAGCGGCGTCCAGGCCGAAATCGAAGCCCATGAGTTCTTCGACGGTCATCTCCTCGGCATTGCCGCCGAGGAGGATGTCCGTACCACGACCGGCCATGTTGGTGGCGATGGTCACGGCGCCCAAACGACCGGCCTGGGCGACGATCTGAGCCTCGCGCTCATGGAATTTGGCATTCAGGACCTCGTGCTTGATACCACGCTTGTCGAGCAGGCGAGACAGGCGCTCGGAGCTCTCGATGGACACCGTGCCCACCAAAACGGGCTGACCGGCTGCGTGGCGACGCTCGATCTCGTCGGCGACCGCGTTGAACTTGGCATCGATGGTGCGGTACACCAGGTCGTCGTGATCGACGCGGGCGACGGGACGATTGGTGGGGATGACCTGGACGGGCAGGTTGTAGATCTCGCGGAACTCGGCGTCCTCGGTGATGGCCGTACCGGTCATGCCGGAGAGCTTGTCGTAGAGGCGGAAGTAGTTCTGCAGGGTGATGGTGGCCAGCGTCTGGTTCTCCTCGCGGACCAACACGCCCTCTTTGGCCTCGATGGCCTGGTGCAGGCCCTCGGAGTAGCGACGGCCCTCCATGATGCGACCGGTGAACTCATCGACGATCTTGACCTCGCCGTTGGTCACCACGTACTGCTTGTCGCGATGGAACATGTACTGGGCTTTGAGCGCCTGCTGCAGATGGTTGACGAGGGCGCCGGATAGATCGCTGTAGATGTCCTCGATGCCGAGGCGCTGCTCGATCTTCTTCAGGCCCTGCTCGGTAGCGGCGATGGTGTGCTTGGCCTCGTCCATGACGAAATCGCCGGTGGCCTCGACCGCCTCACCGGAGAGCATGTCGAAGCTGGCATCCTCACCCTGGGTGAGGCCGCGGACGGCTCGGGCGAAGTCCTTGTAAGTGCTGGCGCTCTTGGTGCCGGCACCGGAGATGATGAGAGGCGTGCGCGCCTCATCGATCAAGATGGAGTCGACCTCGTCGACGATGGCGAAGGCGTGGCCACGCTGAACGCGCTGCCCGGCGCGCAGGACCATGTTGTCGCGCAGGTAGTCGAAGCCGAACTCGGAGTTGGTGCCATAGGTGACATCGGCATCGTAAGCGCGACGCTTCTGGTCGAGCGGCATGCCGTTCTGCAGCAGGCCGACCTCGAGCTTGAGGAAGCGGTAGATATGACCCATCCACTCGGAGTCGCGCTTGGCGAGGTAGTCGTTGACGGTGACGATGTGGACGCCCTTGCCGGCGAGCGCGTTGAGATAACCGGCGAGCGTGGAGACGAGGGTCTTGCCCTCGCCCGTCTTCATCTCCGAGATCATGCCATCGTGCAAGGTCATTCCACCGATGAGCTGCACATCGAAGTGACGCAAGCCGAGTGTGCGGCGAGAAGCCTCGCGCACAACGGCGAAAGCGTCAGGCAACAGGTCGTCGAGGGTCTCGCCGGCCGCGAGGCGCTCGCGCAGGACCCTCGTCTGGTCCTGGAGCTCCTCGGAGTCCATGGCCTGGTACGTAGGCTCGAGGCCGTTGATGACGTCGACGGTCTTCCAATAACGCTTCAGGTCCTTGTCAGCACCGAAGGAGAGCAACTTAGAAACGAATCCCATTTGGTTTCCTCTTCACGATGGCCCACGCATACGCACGCGAAGCATCGCGCACTGCCATGCCTGGAACATAGACACAATTAAGAAAACTTTAGCCAAATGAACCGCACAGTATGCGCAAGATATACGTCCTCACAGGGAAACTATCTCCGTTAGCGCTTTGACCCTTCGAATACGTACGACATAGCACGTATTCCATGCCCAATTACGCGAAAAGCCCCGCACCCAAACGGGTACGGGGCTTTTGTGCGGGTCATCGCAGCCGAACGCCTACTCGGCAACGACCTCGGCCTCAGCGGCGGTCTCCTCAGCAGGAGCCTCCTCGGCCTTCTTGGCGGCCTCTGCGGCGGCCTTCTTCTCGTACTCGGCAGCACGCTTGGCCTTCTCGGCGGCCTTGGCCTCGCGCTCGGCGGCCTTCTTGGCAGCGGCCTCCTCGGCAGCGGCCTGCTTGGCGGCCTTCTTAGCGGCCTCGCGCTCGAGGGCGGCCTGAGCGGCGCCACCGAACTTGTCGGCGAAGCGCTGGACGCGTCCACCGGTGTCGACGAACTTCTGCTGGCCAGTGTAGAACGGGTGGCACTCGTTGCAGAGTTCGACCTGGATCTCGGACTTGGTGGAATGGGTCTTGAAGGTGTTGCCGCAGCTGCAGCGCACCGTGCACTCCACATACTCGGGATGGATGCCAGACTTCATGGCAGGGCTCCTCTTCTGGTCGCGTCCTGGTTACCGACCAGGACAAAGGGGTGACTTGGTTTCCGACCAAGTCAAAATAGCTAGTCAATGCTATCACACCGACAAGGAAAGGGGACGGGCGCATAAAAGCACCACGTCCCCTGCTTCACTCGCTCAGAGCGGATGCCGCACTAGCGGCGGCGGCGCGAGGCGCCGACGGCCATCAGGCCCATGCCTCCCAGAAGGGACGCGCCGACCATCAGCATCGAAGCGTCACCCGTGGCAACCAGCTTATCGCCGGGCTTCTTCCCGGGCTGGGGCTGGGGCGCCGAAGACTCGGCCTCCGGCTGGGGCTCGGGCTGTGGCGCCGGGGGCTCGGGTTCCGGCTGAGGCTCGGGCGCGGGAGGAAGGACCGGA
>JAHHSP010000084.1 GCA_020025115.1 Collinsella sp.
GGCTTGGGACCATCCTCTTCGGCACCCACCTTGGGGGTGTCTTCGCGCGCCGCTTTCCTCGCGCGGGAGGCACGTCCGGGACGAGCGTCCCTCTTGACCGCGCCCTCCTTCTCGGGAACCTCCTCGATGGCCGCAATGGAAGCGGACTTTGCAGACTCGGCGGGCGAGCCATCAACCCTATCGGCCTGAGTGCCCGGGCCGTCATTGGGTTTCTGAGGGCCCTCCGCCGCGGACCCCTCCGGCTTCGACTCCTCGCGAGCCGCCATCAAAGCGGCTTGCTGCGCAGCCAGGGCCGCAGCCGCGGCCTTTTCGGCCTCGACATAAGCTTTCGGCTTGCGACCACGGCGGTGCGGACGCAGCGCGGGATCGACCAACGGCGCTTCGACCTTGACTTCCTGCACATCCACGGCAGGTTCGGCGGCAGAGAGGACCTCGGCGGCGCGTTCGGCGGCGCGGCGCTGCCGGCGGACGACGGAGGCCTGGCTGATCTGCGCAAGGGCACGAGCCTGCATGACCTCCGCGCTGGCCGTGGAAGCATCGGCTTGCTCGGCGCTGGCCTTTGGCTTGCGGCCACGGCGCTTGACCGGAGCCTCTACGTCCTCGGCCTCCGCAGCGGCGCGCGCACGGCGACGGGGCGGCGTTGGCGCCGCGGTCGAATCAGCCGTCTTGCGCGTACGGCGCTTGGGCTTGGCATCGGACTCCTGAGCAACCGGAACAGCCTCAGGGTCGGGAGCTGCCTCGACCTTGGGGGCCTCAACCTTGACGGTGGCTCTCGCCTCTCGAGTGCCGGGGGCATCGGATGCGGGGGAAGGCGCAGCCTCATGTGCGCGGTCATCCCTGCTCGGAGCCTTCTCGATATTCGCTTCTTCAGACACGCGGTTCTACTTTCTTCTCGCGTTAGTACAAGCACGGCGTCGATTCACGCCGAAATATCACTTGTTTGAAATATAGGTAAGAAAATGAAAGCGCAGGTCGCGCTGGGTTGAATATACCACAATGCGAGCGTGCGGTATAGAAAAATGCCCAGACGCAAAAGCATCCGGGCATTTTTTCATGTACTCGCGAGCCGACGAGGAGGTCGATTACATCGTGGTGGGCGCGGAAACGCCGATGAGGCTCAACACCAGCTCGAGCACGGAGCGAACGGCGTCGCAGGCGGCGAGGCGAGCGCGGGACAGCTCGGCGTCGACCGGACGACCCTCGCTCGGCAGGACCTGGCAGGCCTGGTAGAAGCTGTGGAAGCCGCCGGCGAGCTCCTCGGCGAAGTGGGTCAGGCGGAAAGGCGCACGGTCACGCGCGCAGCTGGCGATGAGGTCTTCGAGTTCGGAGATCTTGCGGGAAAGCGCGAGCTCGGTGGGGTCGACCAGCAGCGCGTAATCGACGTTGTCGCCGATGGCCTTGGCGGCCACGGCATCCATACCCATCTCGGCGGCCTCCTCCGGCGTGACGCCGGCGGCCTTGCGCAGGATGGAGCAGATGCGGGCATGGGCATACTGCACGTAGTACACGGGGTTGTTCTGGCTCTTCTCCTTGACGGCCTCGATGTCGAAATCGATGGCCTGATTGGAGGAGCGGGAAATCAGGGTGTAGCGGGTGGCGTCGGCGCCGACCTCGTCCACGAGCTCCTGGAAGGTGACCATGGTGCCCTTGCGCTTGGACATGCGAATCGGCTTGCCGTTGCGGAGCAGGTTCACGAACTGGCCGAGTAGGACCTCGAACTGGCCGGGGTAGCCCAGGGCGTCGCAGACGCAGCGCACGCGGTTGATGTACCCATGGTGGTCGCAGCCCCAGATGTCGATGACATGGTCGACGCGCTGGAACTTATCCCAGTGATAGGCAACATCGGAGGCGAAGTAGGTGTACTCGCCGTTGGCCTTCACCAGGACGCGATCCTTGTCGTCGCCCAGGTCGGTGGAACGGAACCACAGGGCGCCGTCCTTGTTGTAGAGATAGCCCATCTCGTCGAGCTTGGCGAAGGCTCGATCGACGGCGGAGGTGCCGGCATGCTCGCCCTCGGTGTCCTTGATGTAGACGGTGCGCTCGGAGAACCACTTGTCGAAATCGCAACGGACGTCGTGGCACAGCTGGCGCATGTTCTCGACCATCTTGGCGTAACCCTCCTCACGGAAGTGGAGCATGCGCTCCTCGTCCGTGACGTGGGCCCACTTGTCGCCGTCTTTCTTGTAGAAGGCAGCGGCCTCGTCGATGATGTAGGTGCCGCCGTAGGCGTTGCCGCCCAGGCCGTTGGTGAAGGCGTCCATGTAAGGATGGGAATCGAGGTGCTCGTCGGCCTCGTCCTGGACGAAGTTGTCGCGGTCCTGGGCCAGGAAATCGCGGGCGCCGTCGATATCGAGGCCCTCCTTCTCCATGATCTCGATAAGCTGCATATAGCGGTAAGAGATGGAGTTGCCGAACACGTCCATCTGGGAGCCGTGGTCGTTGATGTAGAACTCGCGCTGGATGTCGTAGCCGGCGTGGCTCATGACGCGGCAGAGGGAGTCGCCGAGCGCGGCCCAACGGCCATGACCGACGTGCATCGGGCCGACAGGGTTGGCGGAAACGAACTCAACCTGGGTCTTCATGCCCTGGCCGACGTTGGACTTAGCGAAGTCCATGCCCTCCTTGCGGGCGACATCCAAGATGGCGTTGTTCGCGGCGGCATTCAGATAGAAATTGATAAAACCAGGGCCTGCGACCTCGACCTTGGCGATCTCGGCGCTCTCGGGCATATGTGCCGCGATGGCGTCGGCGATCTTTTTGGGCGCGCAGTGGGCCAGCTTGGCGGACTTCATCGCGCAAGTGGAGGTCCACTCACCGTGAGAAGTGTCAGCCGGTCGCTCCATGCCACAATCCTCAAGCTCGAACGCGGGCAGGTCGCCAGCATCCTGAGCAGCGGCGAGGGCAGTGCGCACCAACTCTTCAATCTTCTCCGGCATAGAGGCCTCCTCATCCTATGGCCCTGAGATGTCCTTCTCGCAGGGCTCACGTACAGACGCACTGTACTCTAGCACAGTACAGCAGCTTACGGGCGTGAAATCCCCGAAAACATGCGATAGGCCGCTTTTTCCAAATTCAAATCTACAAGAAAACGCATAGAAAGATGCAGAATTCAAATTCCGTCATTAGCCCATTCAGGCATTTTAACAGTGTCGTATACCATCTAGCAAAGGGATAAATGTAGGTTTTACCACATAAACGTGCTATTATTGAGACGATTGACTGTATCGCGTATTCGTTTGGAGGAAGCATGTTTGAAATCGGACAGCACGTTATACACCCCGGGCAAGGAGTCTGCACGGTCGTCGGATTCACCGAGGATGCCACGCACCCCATGATTTTGCTCCGCGCCAAATCCGGCCATGCGGAGACCCACCTCATGTATCCCCTCGCCCAGCAAAGCCGCCTGCATGCGATCATCTCGCGCGAGGACGCCGAAGATCTCATCGACTCCTATGCCGACCTGCCGGTTGATTCCTTCACCGAACGCAACAGCGCGCTTGAGGAGACCCATTTCAAGCAACAACTCAAACTCGGCGCCCCCGAGACGGTGCGTGTGGCAAAAACCATGCGTCACCGCATCGCAGAGGCGGAAGCCCGCGGAAAGAAGCCGAGCAGCTACTACTCCCGCATGCTCAAAGAAGCGCGCCGCCGCACGCTTGAAGAGCTCTCCGTCGCCCTCGGCGCCGACGAGGACGCCGTCGAAGAGCGACTCAAAGAGGCCATCGTCCAAGCAGGCGAAATCCCGGCGCTCAACTAGCGACGCGCCGCCCTGAGCACACCCCCCCCCATCGAAGTAGCCTCCGATCTCGATCCGGCGTCCCCTTCTTCTTCTGCCTTTGTTGAGGGTGACGCTCCATCACGCTATAGTGGGCGCAAGGTCAAATCGACGAGGAGGTTGCCCCATGGCGTCCCTTTCCGCATGCATGACGCGCGATGCCGCATTCGAGTTGCTCAAGGAGCACAACAAAGACCCGTTCCACATCGAACACGCCGAGACGGTTGAACAGACCATGCGTTATTTTGCGCGTGAGTATGATCCCGAAAACGAGGAGTTCTGGGGCATCGTGGGTCTTCTTCACGATCTCGACTGGGAAGAGCACGACGATGACCCGATGAACCACACCGTCTACGCGGCGAAAGACATCGAGGCCGCCGGCGGCTCCGCCGAGCTCATCCGCGCAATCCAGACGCATACGAGCGACTACAACACCGACCTGCCCAAGCCCGAGCTCCAGATGGAGAAGATCCTGTTCGCCACCGAGGAGCTCACGGGGCTCATCGGCGCCGCCGTGGTTATGCGGCCCTCCAAGAGCGTCATGGATTTCAACGTGAAGTCCCTCAAGAAAAAGTTCAAGGACAAGCGCTTCGCCGCCGGCGTCTCGCGCGACGTGATCCGCTCCGGTGCCGAGATGCTCGGCTGGGAACTCGACGAGCTGTTCGCGCGCACCATCGAGGCCATGCAGTCCTTCGCCCCAGATCGCGACACGTTCCAAGCCGAATAGCCGTTGAGAGCGCCCACGCCTCAATTTTGAGATAATCCCTAAATTGAGGCGTCGATCGGCGCCTCCGTAAAAGTCGGTTTTGAGATAGGACGGGCTCGCATCACCCGTTCCGCCCTGCCGAGAGCCTCCACCTGCCGGTCGGATCATCACGGGGAAAAATGCAGGGGGCAAAGCGATCGAGACCCTGTGCGACAACGGTTCGACGGTCAAATGCGTTCAAAAGCCCGCTGACACCAGAATGCGGACGGCCCACGACACCGCATATCGTATCGTGAGACGCTGATCTACGCCGCAACTCGACTCATTTTGAGGCCGCCCCTTAAATGGATATCGGATTAGCTCCTAAAAAATCAGCTGAATTAACGTGTAACATTTTCGACCTCCGCCCCGTGTATAGGGCAAGGAGGTGGAGCACATGAAACGAGAAACACCACATGTCAACGGGTCTCTTCGGTCCGAGGCATTCATGGAACATGCAATAGGACGACATCGCGGGGCGGTCATTCGACTTGCCATGGCGCGGACACGCTGCGCGGCGGATGCCCAAGATGTCGCACAGGACGTGTTCATCAAGTTGTTGCGAAGCACCGTGAGCTTTCACAGCGACGACCATCTGCGCGCCTGGCTGCTGCGAGCCACGCATGATTCCTGCGTCGATCTGCATCGGCAGGCTTGGCGAAGGCACGTGGAGGCATATGAGGATATGGGCCGTATCGCGGACCATGCGATATCGGATGCAGCAATCGAGCAAGTCATGGACCATCCCGTATGGGCAGCTATGGAGCGCTTGCCCGACAAACTGCGATGTGCATTGCATCTGCATTATGTCGAAGAATGCAGCATAGCCGAAGTTGCCGACATTATGGGGTGCACGGAAGCGGCAACGCGAACGCGCCTGCATCGCGGGCGTAAGAGACTGGCTGCCGAGCTAGCGAAACTCGGCCATACGCCGTATCCGGCAGTCGCAACGAAAAAGAGCCTTGGTTCGTACGAGCAACCCCGCTGACAGC
>JAHHSP010000085.1 GCA_020025115.1 Collinsella sp.
ACCCCCACCACCGAACTCGATTTTGAGAAGATCAACCAGAGCCCCCTCGTCCAAATCGCTCTCGTAGCCGAAGTAGCCAGCGTGAATCTGCGCGAGTTTCTCGATGAGGATGAGCAGCTCCTCGTAGGAGAGCGGCTGGAGGCGGATGATGGGCGCTAGCATGTCGCGCATGCCCTCACGGGCGAAGCGCCCCTGGGTGAGGCGGCTTCGCAGGGCCTCGTAGGAGAACACGCCGCGCCTGCGGTCCTCGATGGAGGTCGGCGTCCCGCCCATGATGATGCCCAGGTGCTGGGCTTTGCCCTGCAGCGTGTCGTTGTACATCTGCAGGATTTTCTCGTAGTTGTATTGCCGCGTGATGGCGTTGGGGATTTTATACAGGTTGACCAGCTCGTCGATGAGGACGAGCATGCCGCGGTAGCCCGCGCCGGTGAGGAAGCGGGCGAACAACTTGACGTAGTCGTACCACGTGTCGTCGTCGATGATGGCGCCGACGCCGAGCTCGGAGCGGGCTTCGGTCTTTGTGCGGTACTCGCCGCGCAGCCATTTGACGACCCGGGACTTCAGCTCGTCGTCGCCTTGGGCCAGGGCCGTTCGGTACAAGCCGAGAACGCGCGTGAACTCAAAACCGTGGACCATCTCCTCCAAATCGGCGAGTTGCTCGCGCAGGGTGGTTCCCGCTGAGTTGGGAGCCGACCAACCTTCCTCCTCCGCCCGGAGGTTGGCGTCCCATTTGTCGAGGATGAGGGCGAGCGCCCCGCCCTCGGGGCGCGTCTTGGTGGAGAGGTTGCGGATGAGCTCGCGGTAGGTTGCGAGACCCTGGCCCTGGCCGCCTTGCAAGCGGCGTTCGGGGGAGAGGTCGGCATCCGCGACAACGAACCCCTCGCCCATGGCATGGGTGCGAATGGTTTGCAGCAGGAAGCTCTTGCCCGCTCCGTAACGGCCCACCAGGAAGCGGAAGCTCGCTCCGCCGTCGGCGATGAGTGCGAGGTCGGTGAGGAGCGCCTGGATCTCGACCTCGCGGCCGACGGTGATATAGGGCAGGCCGATACGCGGGACGACGCCGCCCTTGAGGGAGTTCAAGATGACGGCGGCTACGCGCTTGGGGACGCGGGGCGCGGTTGCTGGGCTACTCATGGTTCAGGAATCCTTCCACGTCTTCGCGGTAATCATCGATCAGTTCGGGACCGTCCGGCCCATATTCGACCACGGTGTCGCCCACGGCGTCGAAGAGGGCCTCGTTGATGGTGTCGACCAGTATGTCCTCGGAGCGTCCGGAGTCCTCGGCGGCCATGGACATAGCGGCCCGGTCGCAGGTAAGGAGCGCGCGCAAGTATGCGGACGCCGCGTTTCCCAATCCGGCCATTTGAGGTGCGGGCCAGGAGGCCGCTGCGGACGCGGAACCCACGGACGTGGACGGCACGGGCGCGGGCGGCACGGGCGCGGGCGGTGCCGGGGAAGGCAACGCGACCGCGGACGGGGCCGGGGACATCGCCTTGGCCCCGGGAAGCACCAGGTGGTCCGTTGCGGCCGCGGCCCAGGAGGGCGCCGCGGCCGCCGCGGGCTCAGGCACCGCCGCAACAGGCACCGCCGCAACAGGCGCCGCCGCAACAGACGCCGCCGCGGGCACGGCCGCCTCCGCATCCGGCTCGACGTAGCTTCCGTCCGCGGCGTCCAGCAGAGAGCCCGCGCCCTCGCGCTCCTCGTCGATGAGGAGGGATTCGCGCGTGTCCGCGGCCGCGCGGCGTATGTCCGCAAGCCGCGTGAGGTCGACCTCGATGCGGACCGGCGCGTGCGCGGAGCGCCAGTCGATCCAGGCGGCCACCTCTTCCTCGATGAATCCCAGCAGGTACTTGGGCAGCTTTCCCTGCTCTTTGAGCGGGTGGTCGAACCCCAGGCCCTCGCGCAGCAGTCGATCGGTCGCGCGCATGGCCTGTCCGAGTTTGGCATTGCGCGATCGGTTTCCCTGGTAGCGCTCGCAGGACCAGGAGCCGCCACGGCAGCGGTAGCGGTGGATCTCATCAAGTTCGTAATCCGCATCTGGATGGCGATGGGGATCGAAGAACACCGCGGAGCCGAACATGGTGTAGGCGAGGTCGAACTGCGCGCCGAACAGGCTCTCCGTGAGACTGTGCTTGCGTTGTTTTAGATAATGTTCGCTCATGCGGATAAAAACCGAGCAGCACACGTGGCGCAGCGCCTCAGGTTCCGACTTGGCCAGCCGGCTTCCGGCGAGGTGGTACGTCGATAGCGTGTCTATGGCGTCGAAGAGCCTCTGCTCCGCCGCGGCATCGCATGGAAGGGGCAGCGCGGAGGCGCCCCTCTTGCGGCGCGGCCGCGTTTGATCGGCCAGCCGTGCACGAACGAGGTCCTCGGCATGCGTCAGCGATATGAGGGCCCGATCGAAGGAGAGCGTCTTGCACGGTTCGAGCAAGTGGGGCGGAAGGCCGTGGTAGACGACGTAGTCTTGCAGCCACACGCGTGCGTTGCGATCGATCTCGGGGGAGAAGACCCGATATGCCTGCCAGAAAGACCTGAGCTTCTCGAATCCGTCCAAGGGGTCCGAGACGCCGATGCCGCAGATGAGCTCATAGAGGTATACGTAGGCAAACGAGAGGCAGGACTCCTCGATGCGCCCGTGCCGCACGGCGGTGCGCCAGGAGAAGTACCCGCGCAGCTGGCGGTCGCTCATGGCGTTGTAGGTGGGAAAGTAGGAGTTGAGCGAGCACGGGTGGGGGCAATCGTCCTCGAAGTCCGCCATGAACATGCCCTGCCGGTAAAACAGCTCCGCCTCGGAGAGCCATCTCCCCCTGCCCGCCCCCTCTCCGGGTTCCCAGCGCGATATCGCCTTCATCTCGCGATATCGTTCGGGTAGGTAGTTCGCCATCTGCCGGCCGGTGGTGAGAATCGGCTCGCCCGCATACACGCGGTCGGAGAAATGAGAGCTGCCCTGCAGGCGGCCCTCCGCCACAATGCCGTCGATGAGCTTGCGCGCATCGGGCCTCGATCCGTTCATCGGCCTCACGATCCACCTCCCCTGCATGTCGAATGTATCTTCCCAGCTTACCATAGAAACAAACAGATGTTCGTATTTTTGGGGTGGAGATGGTCTTCTTCAGCGCTTCTCAATCTGTATTACAAAAGCGCAAGGGGCCTGTAAGCCAAATCGATGGCGGCGGTCGTGCGGGTGGTCGATGATGTGGGCGAGGGGAAGGACGACGATGGAACCGCTACCCGGAGAAAGGGGAACCCACATGGACACGCGCAATCCCTATGAGATCGACCCGTACGGCCCGAATGGGGAGGCGGTCGAACCCGGATCCGCTGCCCCGCTGCGCCGCGCCGCCGAGCTGATCGGGTGCCTGCTCGCCATGGCCGTCCTCTTCTTTGGCATGATTTACCTGATGGGAAGGGTGGGCGGACGATAGCCGCGACACCGGCCCATGGGAACTTCGGGCCCGGCCCTTTTTGTTCCGGGCGCTCGGGTATACTGTGACAAGCTAAAGTACCCGCTCGGGCCGTGGAAGAGGCCCGTATGGCCAGGTTGGAGTTCAAGCGCATGATAGAGCCGGTGAAGCTGTACAACGGCGGAGTCTACCTCGTGGACGGGGACAAGATCATCCCCGAGGAGAACATGCTCGAGGTCGTCGATGACGTTCACGAGCTGCCCGATCCCGATGTCGCCCGCGAGGGGACCATCGCGTATGGGATCCTGGCCGAGCACAACACGAGTGGCGACATGGGGAGGCTCCGGCTGCGTTTCGACGCCTTGGCCAGTCACGACATCACGTACGTGGGCGTCATCCAGACGGCCAAGGCGTCGGGCATGACGGAGTTCCCCGTGCCTTACGTGCTCACCAACTGCCATAACACCCTGTGCGCCGTGGGAGGCACCATCAACGAGGACGACCATGTCTTCGGGTTGTCCGCGGCCAAGAGGTACGGCGGCATCTTCGTCCCGCCGCATATCGCGGTCATCCACCAGTACATGCGCGAGATGCAGGCCGGTTGCGGCAAGATGATCCTCGGCACCGATTCCCATACCCGCTATGGCGCCTTGGGCACCATGGCCATCGGCGAGGGCGGCGGCGAGTTGGTCAAGCAGCTGCTGCGCGACACCTACGATGTGGACTACCCCCGCGTTGTCGCCGTGTACCTGGAGGGCGCGCCGGTTCCCGGCGTGGGGCCGCATGACATCGCACTCGCCATCATCCGCGCCGTGTTCGATTCCGGCTATGTGAAGAACGCGGTCATGGAGTTCGTCGGCCCCGGTGTGGCGAGCATGCCGACCGACTACCGCAACGGCGTGGACGTCATGACCACCGAGACGACATGCCTCACCTCCATTTGGCGCACGGACGAGGACACGCGCTCCTATCTTGCCGAGCATGGACGCGAGGCGGACTATCGTGAGCTCAGCCCGGCGCCCGTCGCATACTACGACGGGTGCGTGCGCGTCGACCTCTCCGCCGTCCGCCCCATGATGGCCTTGCCGTTTCACCCGTCGAACGCCTTTGCCATCGAAGAGCTCAACGCAAACCTCGAGGACATCCTGCACGAGGTCGAGCTCAAGGCCGCCGAGGTGGGCGGCGGGAGGGCCTCCCTGTCGCTGCTGGACAAGATTGGACCGGATGGGCGACTCCGGGTGCAGCAGGGCGTCATCGCGGGCTGCTCGGGCGGCAACTTCTCCAACGTGATGCAGGCCGCGCGCGTGCTCAAGGGAAAGACCTGTGGGGATGGCGAGTTCTCCCTCTCGGTGTACCCGAGCTCCCAGCCCGTGTTCCTCGAGATGGCGAGCAACGGGGCCGCGTTCGATCTCATGCAGGCGGGCGCGATCGTGCGGACGGCATTTTGCGGTCCGTGCTTCGGTGCGGGCGATACCCCGGCGAACAACGGCCTGTCCATCCGCCACACCACCCGCAATTTCCCCAATCGCGAGGGCTCCAAGCCCGGTGCAGGTCAGCTCACCGGAGTCGCCCTCATGGACGCGCGCTCCATCGCCGCGACGGCGGCCGCCGGCGGCGTCCTCACCCCGGCGACCGACCTGCCCGGGGACATCTGGGACGAGAACATCGAATACCACTTCGACGCGAGTGCTTACGACCACCGCGTGTACCGGGGGTTCGGCGCCTCCGATCGCGAATGCGAGCTGGTGTACGGCCCCAACATCAAGGACTGGCCGGATATGGAGCCGCTCGCGGAGAACATCCTGTTGCGCGTCGCCTCCAAGATCATGGACGACGTGACCACCACGGACGAGTTGATCCCCTCCGGCGAGACGAGCTCGTACCGCTCCAACCCGTTGGGCCTCGCCGAGTTCACGCTGAGCCGACGCGACCCTGAGTACGTGGGCCGTGCCAAGGCCGTTGCCTCCCTCGAGGCCGAGCGCTTGGCAGGTGCGGTCCCCGGCGAGTTGGCGCCCGTGTTCGAGGCGCTCGCCGCCGCCGGGGCGCCCGGAGCGGGGGACCCGGCGTCTGTGGAGATCGGCTCGACCATCTAC
>JAHHSP010000086.1 GCA_020025115.1 Collinsella sp.
CACGATGGAGCGCTCAGTCATGCGCTTGTGGCCCATGACGTTCCACTCGGCAGCGTGGATGAGGTACACCTCGAGGTCCCTGTCGCCGAACTTGTTCATGAGGTACTCGAGCTGCATGAACTCATCCCAGGTGCCACCGACACCCATGAGGAACACGGCATCGTAGCCCTCTTCGTGCACGCGGTCGGCCAGGGCGGCCATCTTCTTACCGGCCTCATAGACGTTCCTTCCGTCCTCGAGGTAACCCTCCTGGTCGAAGTTCATAATCTCGATCTTCTCGGTCTCCTTCATTGCGAGCTCCCTTCGTCGCCGCCGTGGTCTCTCATATCCAAATAGAGAGTGTTTAGTACCACTTGTTGATTACATCTTAGCGGTTTTTAATACCATTTGTTAAGGTATGCGTGATTTGCGGTGAACGGTCATGCCTTCTCCGTAAACGGTTTCCACGCAGGTCAATCAAGATGGTGAGAAACGCAAAACGCCGCGGGGCCGGCGACCCGACCCCGCGGCGAAACCAATCTTACCGACAAAGGGAATTGAAAGCGATGCGCACGACAGCGAGGTGCCCTCGCGACATCCCGATGGGTGCAAAACCCTAATACTGGTAGGTATAGCCCCCGTGCTTTGCAGGCGTGAGCGCATAGGCGTGCTCGATGGCACGGCCCTCGGCGTCGAAACTCACGCATTCGAGCGACAAGGCGAGACTCCCCGGCTCGACCTGGAGCAAGCCGGCATCTCGAGCGGAAAGTGCGACCACGTCGAGCTTCTCCTGGGCCAGCGCAACGGGCCGACCGCACATCTCGTACGTCTCGTACAGACTGAAGACGGATACGTCGACATCTTCGATACCTGGAAACAGGCATACGGGAATAAGGGTCTGCTCGAGGGAGACCGGTGCGCCGTCGACGCTGTTGAGACGTCGAATCGAATAAAGGCGTTCTTCCTCACTCACATCGAAGAGCTCTGCGTACAGGGGACCTGCGGGACGCATCGACTTGGAGAGCTGCCTGACAGACACCTCCTCACTTGCGGCGCCTGCGGTTGAGCGGAATCCGCTCACGCGGGAATCGCCCACAGCGGAACCTTTCGCAACATAGGCGCCCTTGCCCTGGACACGACGGATCATCCCCTCTCGCACCAAGCCGTCGATGGCGCTGCGCACCGTCAACCGCGTGGTGTCGAATTCCGCGGCGAGCTCATGCTCGGAGGGGATGGCAGACCCCGGAAGATACACGCCATCGACGATGCGCCGCTGAATGGCACTACGTATCTGAAGGTAGCGCGGCGCTCTGTCATCGGAATCGGGAAGCACGTCGAAACGGGAGACATCGACAAGGCTCAAATCACCACGCGTCGACGCGTTGTGGCCTACCAGGTGAGCCATGAGCTCTTCACCCCCTGTGGCGTTTCGCCGTTCTTGCAGCCATTGCTCGCGAACCGATATCGACTCGGCACGTACACCGCCTTGAGATACTCCACAGGCTCCCCCGTTGCCATACGCTCCAGCGCCTGCACGAAAAATACCGGGTCGCCCTCATCCATATCAAGAACCCGGGCCTCATCTTGCATCGCGCGGGCAATCGACACGCGCTCGACACCATGGCCCACGCGCACGCCATACTCGTTCGCGAGCACGTCGTAGAGGCTCTCGCACGAGAAATCGTGCGCCTCGATACCGGGACACAGAGAGCCGTTGACGTACGAGGTCTCGAGGGCGACCGGGGTGTCGTCGGCGAGGCGTACACGCCGCACCTCGAATACGGGTGCGCCGACGGGCAGGTCGATCTTGCGCGCCAGCGTCTTGTCGGCCTCGATGGGTCGCGAATCGATAAGGCGGGCGCCGGGCTCCCGCCCCACACGGCACACGGCATCGGAGAAGCTCCGCGTTTCCTGGAAGATGCTGATGGGTTTGGGCGGAAGCACATACGTACCGGAACCCCGTCGGCTCTCGAGCACATGCATCGAGATGAGCTGGGTGATGGCGGCACGCAGCGCGGTACGGGACACGCCGAGGCGCTCGGAGAGCACCCGCTCGGAGGGAAGCTTGTCTCCACCGGCAAGGTGCGCTTCGCGGATGTAGCACCGAATGCCCTCTTGGGCGCGGTCTTTGGGCGGAATGCCCATATGCTCGTCTGCCATGCAGCCACTCCTTCTCATCTCGCCCCACCACGCGATCGCGCGGACCGCGCCTCGGACCTACAGCCCCGAGGCGGCCTCAAACAGGTCGGGAATGGCATCGATGATGCGGTCGGCCGCCTCCTGGGTGAACCCGAAACGGTCCTCGCGCTTGGCAAAGACGGTGAGACCGGCGGCCTTACCGGCGGTGATGCCCGGGACGGAGTCCTCCACACAGCAGCAATCCCCAGCAGGCAGGCCCAGATTCTCAAGCGTATGCAGGTAGATCTCGGGGTTCGGCTTGCTCTCATGGAACTGCTCGCCGCTCGTCACCAGCTCGAACGCGTCGGGCATGCCGCAGGCCTCGAGCACCAGCAAGATGTTGGACATCGGAGAGGACGAGGCGAGCGCCACCCGAACACCGCGGCACTTGAGCTCGGCAATCGTCTCTACAACGCCGGGGTTAAGCAACGCGGCGAAATTAGGCTGGTTGCGCTCCTCCCACGCGTTATACCGCGCGAGGGCCTCCTCCTCCGTGAGATGCTCGCCGCCCAGCTCGAACCAGCGGACCAAGTTGCGCTTGAAATCCTTGTAGGAAGCACCGACAGTGACACACAGATCCTCAAACGAGACCTCGATGCCCTCGGCCTCGAACAACTTTGCAAGGGTGTCCAGATAAAACTTCTCAGTGTCGACGATCACGCCGTCCATGTCGAAAATGATGGCAGCGAACGGGAAATCGGTTTGTGCCATGGGGTGGCTCTCCTGTCTAATCGGTAGGGCTGACGCGCCCCCTCCCCCGCAGATGCGACGGCGGGCGCGAATATGCGCATCAGACTGATTGTACGAGGTGTCCAAATCGGTTGCCAGGTCAATCATCACCGTCATAGTTGACGAAGCTGTCCGTCTTCGCGGCGGCGATTGCCTTGAAACGCTTGAGCAGCGGGTGTTGTTTGCTGCTGCCAAGCGCACTGCTCGCAAGATGGCTCACCAGTTGGACAAACGGCAGGTACGCGAAAGCGGCGAACTCGGGCGAGGGCAGTTCGGGAGCCACGAGGACGTTGACGTCGGAGGCGAGCCACTCGGGAGCCTCGTCGCACGCACCCGCGCTCGTGAGCAGAAACGCCGCATCGCTCACCTCGCGCGCAGCGCGGTATATCAGGCGCGTACGCTCGCGGGTCGCATCGGGAACATCGTAGAAGAACAGCGTATAACCCGGCGTGAGCTGCAAATTGGGTCCGTGGATGAACTCCTCGACCTCATAGGCGGGACTCGGGACGTGCACGGTCTCCCCCACCTTGAGGGCGCTTTCGAGCGCCACGCCACGCGCACCGTCGGCGGCGATGCTGTAACTCAGGCGCATGGAGGTCAGCGCCTTCTCATGGAGATCGAAGAACGAATAGGCCGACGCGCGCACAGCGTCGAGGACGTCCACGGCGCGCTCGAGCTCCGATAAACGCTCGAGACGACCGCCCAGTCGGCAGGCGAACATCATGAGAAACAGGGCAAGCGTGCTCACTCCCTTGGTCACATACCCCACGAACTCGACACCCGCACCCCAATCGACCATGAGGTCGGCATGCTCGCGCGCATCGGCCTCCACGTCCCCGGTGAGGCAGACTGCCCGGACCCCTTGGGCCCGAATGGCATCGAGCGCCGCCAAGGCATTGGTGGAAAGGCCGCTTTGCGTCACCACGAGCAACAGCTCGTCGGGATCGACTTCGCTCTCGTAATAGGAGAAGCGGTGCGGAGTCACCACGCGCACGTCAACACCGGGCAGGCAGGCACTCATGAACGGATGTGCGCACTGACAGGCGTTGTAGGACGACCCGGACGCCACCAGCCTGATGCGCTTCGGCATACGATCATCGCAAAGCCCCATGAGCGGGTCGGTAAGCTCCTCGAATCGAGCCAAGTTGTCTCGCAGCACGGCGGGAGATTCGTCGACGTAGTCCCCCATCGTCCACACGCGCTCTTCAACAGCGGTCATAGCTGCCTCCAAATTCCAAAGTCCAGAGGGGGCGCCTACCACCGACACGGCAATCGGCGCGACATCCCCTCTTATGTGAAAAGGGCGCCCGTCACGCCATGCGCATTATCAACGCAGGCATGGCGGACGCCACAAATTGGCTTGTGTCGACAGCGCGACCTACACGCCGAGGATACCGAAGAAGGAACCGACCAGGCCGACGACGACAAGCGCGACGAGCAGCGTGGTAGTCTTTACGTTCTTCTTGCTCACGAGCCAGTACATGAGCAGGGTGAAGGCGAGCGGAAGCAGACCGGGCATGATCGTGTTGCAGATATCGCCAAGCGTGGTCGCAGTCTCGCCGGAGCCGATGACGAACGGAACGGTAATAGCGACATTCTCGGCGGTCATGCCGCCGATGACCATGAGGCCGAGGACGGACGCGCCATAGGTCAGGATGTCCATAAGGCCGGACTCCTGCACCTTTGCCAAGAAGCCGCTGCCGAGCTTATAGCCGGCATGCATGAGGTAGAAGCGCAGGCCCTGTGCGGGGATGTTGAAAAGCAACAGGAACAGCAACGGGCCGAGGATGTTGCCCTGGGTGGCCAGGCTCACACCGACACCCGTGGCGATGATGCGCAGAGTGCCCCAAATGAAGGAGTCGCCGATGCCGGCCAGCGGGCCCATGAGGGAAACCTTGACGTTGTTGATAGACTCGGTCTCGAAATCGGGATCGGAGGCGTTCTGCTCCTCCATGGCGGCCGTGATACCCAAGATCAGCGTGGACATGTGCGGTGTGGTGTTGAAGAACTCGAGGTGGCGCTGCATGGCGGCGACCTGGTCGTCCTTATTGGGATACAGTTTCTTGATCACCGGGAGCATGGAATAGCAGAAGGCCATGTTCATCTGGCGCTCGTAGTTCCAATCCCACTCCATGCCGAGGGAGCGGATGGCGACCCTGTTGAGGTCCTGCTTGGTGAGCTTGCGCTCGTCTACGGTCTGGACCGCGGCGTCATTAGAAGTCGTCGTCATCGTCCATACCTCCTTCGGTGGCCAGGGCGGAACGGGAGTTCAGCTGCTGCTGGATCTGCGAGAGGACCACGGCGACGACCGCGCCGAAAATCGCGATACCGGTAGTGGGGATGCCCAGATAGGTGGACAGCGCGAAACCGGCGAAGAAGAAGCAAGCGACCTTCTTGTTCATGATCATCTTGAGCAACAGGGCAAAACCGATGGCGGGCAGCAGGCCCATGGTGATCTGCAGGCCGTTGGAAACCCACTCGGGAATCATGTCGAGCAGCGCCTGAACAGCGGGACCGCCGGCATAGAAGCCGAGAGCGACGCACAGGCCGATGATGAGGTTGACGCCGAA
>JAHHSP010000087.1 GCA_020025115.1 Collinsella sp.
CATTTACCGCTCTTGGACCCAAGTTCGGCGATTGCCGGCGCCCGTCGCGAACCTGCGATGGGCGCCGCCCGTTTAAACGGGCGCGACGTAGTGTCACGCGATCAAGAAAGACCGTCATGCTCCTGCAACTCCTCCTCATCATCGTAGGATTCTCGCTCCTCGTCTGGGGCGCCGACCTGCTCGTCAACGGCTCCAGCCAAATCGCCGCACGCGTGGGCCTGCCCGACCGCGTGATCGGCCTCACGGTCGTCGCCGTGGGCACCGCCATGCCCGAGCTCGTGGTGAGCGTGGTGTCGGCGATCGACGGACATGCCGATATGGCGTTCGGCAACGTCGCCGGCAGCTGTCTGGCGAACCTCCTGCTCATCCTGGGCATGAGCGCCGTCATCACGCAACTGCCCCTCGCCCGTCACACCCAGCGCTTCGAAATCCCCGTGAGCGTCGCCTCCGTGCTGCTGCTCATGCTGCTCGCCAACACCGATGGGCAACTCACCTCCTTTGAGGGCACGGCCCTCCTCGTCGTCTTCGTCGCCTTCATGTCCTATACCGTCTTCCTGGGCCTGCGAGAGGGCGACAGCGGTCATGACGACCTCGATCCCGAAACGCAGCTCGAGCCCCGCGAGCTCGAAGACGACACCGCCGACGAGCCTCGGGGCATGCTCGCGTCCATCGCGCTCGTGCTGTTTGGCATCGCGCTGCTCAAGTTCGGCGCCGACTACGTGGTCGACAACTCCGTATCCATTGCCACTGCCCTGGGCATCAGCGAGCGCGTCATCGGCATCACCGTCATCGCCCTGGGCACGTGCCTGCCCGAGCTCGTCACCTCCGTCGTCGCCGCGTTCAAGGGCAACACCGACATCGCCGTCGGCAATGTCGTGGGCTCCAACATCACCAACGTCCTTCTGGTCATGGGCGTTCCGGCGCTGTTCTCCCCCGTCACCTATGCAGCTGGGTACAACCTTGATTTCGCCTTGATCGCCATCTTCTCCATCATGCTCGTGGGCTTTGCCTTTGTAGGCACCAGACACGCCATGACCCGGCGCGAGGGCGTCATCTTCGTGTTCCTCTACATCATCTACATCGTGACCTCCGCCGTACTGTAGGACGCCGCCGCGCACCGCATGGACGTGCGCGACGAACACACATGCGTCGTCTTATTCGCCAACCCCCCCCACCCAATAGATCGGGCCTGCGAGTGCCGAGCTCGCAGGCCTTTTTGTGGCGCCTCCGTTCATTCCTTCTCCTACATTCTAGAACATATGTTCTATTTTATGCTATACTCATCTCACGAGATTTGCACGAGAGGAGGGCCGCGCATGAACGCGTTCAACCGCTATGCGCCCTTTATCCAGGACTTCATCTATGCCCATGATTGGGAGAATTTGCGCTCCATCCAGGTTGCCGCAGCAGATGCGATCTTCAATACCGAAAACAACGTTCTGCTCACCGCATCGACGGCATCGGGCAAAACCGAGGCGGCCTTCTTCCCCATCCTCACCGAGTTTTGGGAAAATCCACCGGCGACCGTAGGAGCCCTCTACATCGGCCCACTCAAGGCCCTCATCAACGATCAGTTCCAACGGCTCGACGCCCTCTGCGAGGAAGCGGACATCCCGGTCTGGCGGTGGCACGGGGATGTCTCCTCGTCCCACAAGGCAAAGCTCCTCAAAAAACCAAGCGGGATCTTGCAAATCACACCGGAGTCGCTCGAGGCGCTGCTGCTCCACCGCCACGCGGCGGTCGGGCGCCTGTTCGGCGATCTGCGCTACGTCGTCATCGACGAAGTTCACTCCCTGCTGCGAGGCGATCGCGGCGGGCAGGCCCTCTGCCTCATAGAGCGCCTATCGCGCATGGCGGGGGTCAACCCGCGGCGCATCGGCCTATCGGCGACCATCGGCGACCCCGAGCGTGCGGGCGCCTTTCTCTCGGCGGGCACGGGAAGGGACTGCGTCATCCCCCGCTTCGAGGAGCCCCGGCGCACGTGGCGCCTTTCCATGGAGCACTTCTACACGGCTGGACCGCAGGCACCGGAGCGCACCTTCGAGCCCCTTGGGCCACGCGAGGCCGATGTGACGCGCAGCAGCAGCCCGCATGAGCTTCCCGCAGATGGCGAGACACGCATCGAGGCACTTCCCGACGGGGAGATCATGGCCCGCACCGACATCGCGCCGCGTGATGCCGATCCGGGGCTCGGCTACATCTTCGAACATACGCGCGGGCGCAAATGTCTCGTGTTCGTCAATTCCCGCGAGGAGGCCGAATCCGTCTGCTCGAGCCTGCGCGCGTATTGTGAGGCCCAACGCGAACCGGACCGTTTCCTCATCCACCACGGCAACCTCTCCGCCTCATATCGGCAGAGCGCCGAGGAGCTCATGCGCGACGACGAGCAGCGCCAAACCACCATCACCACCGCAACCTTGGAACTCGGCATCGATATCGGCCGGCTCGAGCGGGCCTTCCAAATCGACGCGCCATTCACCGTGTCGAGTTTTCTGCAGCGGATGGGGCGCACGGGCCGGCGCGACCTGCCGCCTGAGATGCACTTCGTCATGAGAGAAGACCAACCCGAACCGCGTGCGATGCTGCCTGAGAGCATCCCCTGGAAGCTGATTCAGGGTATCGCCCTGGTCCAGCTTTACCGCGAGGAGCACTGGGTCGAACCCCCGGCGCTCGATCGCCTACCCTATAGTCTTCTGTATCACCAGGTCATGAGCACGCTCGCGAGTTGCGGTGAGCTAACGCCCGCGGAGCTGGCGAACCGCGTGCTCACCCTTTCGTATTTCCATCGCATCAGCACCGACGACTTGCGTTGCCTGCTGCACCACCTCATCGAAACGGAGCACATCGAGATCACAGAGGGAGGGGGTCTCATCGTCGGGCTCTCCGGGGAGCGAATCACCAACTCCTTCAAGTTTTACGCGGTGTTTCAAGAAAGCGAGGAGTTCACCGTACGATGCGAGTCCGCGGAGCTCGGAACGATCGTGAATCCGCCACCTGCAGGTGAGCGCATCGCCATCGCGGGACACTGCTGGCTCGTCGAGGAGGTCGATTGGGAGCGACATCTCGTCTATTGCACTCAAGTGAAGGGGCGTGTTCCCGCCTATTTCGGCGATTGCGCAGGTGACATCGACACCCATGTACTCGAGCGCATGCAGCGCGTGCTCGAGGAGCACGATGTCTATCCATACCTGATGGGCAACGCCCGTGCTCGCCTCGCGCAAGCGCGCCACGTCGCCGCCAACGCGGGGATTGCCGGCGGGGGCCGGAGTGTATACGTCGAAAACCGCACCGAAGATACCGAGGATATCTGGGAGGCCGACGAACACGGCGAGATTCGATGCTCGGGTCCCGCCCATGCGCCAGCCGGCGCATGGGGCACGGACGGCGCACGCACGGCACTCGGGTCCGGGGACGGCCCATCAATGGGGGCAGGGCCCCTTATCAACCTGGGCGGAGACACGTGGGCGCTCTTTCCATGGCTGGGCAGCTACGCTTTCCTCGCACTTGAACGATTGATCAAGATCAAGTGCGCGACCGAGTTGGGAATCAAGGGGCTCGATCCGTCCCGTCCCTATTTCCTGCAGTTTCGCATGAAAGCGGATGCGCGCACGTTCTTCGAGGTAGTGGCCTCCGAGGCAGAGATGGACTTCAATCCAATCGAACTCTTGTATCCCGATGAGGTTCCCTATTTCGATAAATACGATGAGTTCTTGCCCGCAGAGTTGGTCCGCAAGGGCTTTGCCGAAGGCGTACTCGACATAGACGGCATGCGCCGAAGGGTCACCGGCTGGCGCGACGCAATGGTGCAAGGGAGGGAGTTTTAGCACCGTGGAACCGCGACGAGCGGCGTGAGGTCGACGGGGGGCATATGGGGGCGTAGAGAGCCTCGCCCTCAGACATCGCGCATGACCTCACCATACAGGGCCTCATCGAGAGTCAGCTCGCCGTGGAAAGAATAGGCGCCGTCGGTCGCGATGAGCAGGTAGTTGTCCTCGGCGCCGAACTCGGCATCCTCGCAGGGGACCACATGGACATGCGTGAACACCGAAGCGGCGGTCGCCACGGCATCTCGCAGAAAATCGATGTTCTCCCCACCCGAGGAAGTAACGATATTCGCGAGGTACAGCCCTCCGGGATTCAGGCAGACCTTGACCTGTCGAAGGGCCTCCTCCGTGGCGAGGGCGCGAACGGGCTCGCAGCCCGCAAAGCAATCGTTCACAATCGCATCGTAGCGCACCCCCTCGGCCAAGGCCTGGGAGACGAACGTTCGTGCGTCCGCCGTTATCAGCCGCAGCCGATCGGCGGCGATGCGCTCGAGCTCATCGAGGAAGAACCACCGGCGAGCCAACCTCGTAACGGCCGGGTCGATTTCAACGACATCCATATCGAGGGAGGGGCGCGCGGTGAGCGCATGCTTGGGGTACGCGTACCCGCCGCCGCCCATCACGAGGACGCGCTCGACACCGGCGCCCGTTGCCACGCGCTTGGGCACTTCGACGTCGAACATGCAGTCAAACGCTCGGTAGTACGCGAACACCGGCTCAAAGCGCCGTTCATCCAAGTACGTGGCGCTCTGATACACGCCGCCCTGTTGAAGAACGCGAACCTGTTCGCCCGCGCCATCTCGGACCTTCTTCACCCGAGCCATACCCGACTTGGTCCGCACAAGTCGCGGGTACCGGGACCCCGCAAACATGGCCACGGCGCCGGCGGTGACGGCGCAGAGGGCCATCCCCGCCGCAATTCCGGCAGTCCCAGAAGCGTTCAAGGGCTTTCGAGTCATGTGAGTTCCTTTTGCTGATACAGGCCATGGTCGACGAAGCCAAGATGGCGGTAGTACTCGCGCGTACCCACCGCGCTGATCACATTGAGACGGTTGTAGCCGGCCTCGCGAGCGAGTTCGGAAGCCCGCTCGATCAGACGACGGCCCAAACCCAGGTGCTGGGCGGATGTTCCGCCAGCGCCGAGGCGTGTGGCCATACCGTACACGTGGACTTCGCGAATCATCGCCTCCCCGGGCGCTATGGGCAGGCACCCACCTCCGAAGAAAGCCGTCCCGGACTCGGAACCCGCCTCGCCGGAAGCGCAGAACGCGCGAACGTACCCCTCGTCTGGCAGAGACAGACGCAGGAAGCCCGCAATGCGGTTCTCGGGCGTCACCCACTGCAAGAAGTGCTCGCGCGTGTTCGATGTCACATACGGGACGTCCTCCATATGCAGCTCGCCGACGGCCACTTCACCCGTAGCGACCTCGCGAAAACGGATCTCCTGGATGCCGCGCACATCCCCTTGAGAACGCAAGCGATTCTCGACGAGCTGACGAAGGTTCGGCTTCTTGTTCCCCGCCACGATGTCGTGCGAGGAAAAGTCTCGGATCATGCGAGAGATGCGGCAAAACGGAGGGGTTGCGGCAACGTCGCTCACCAGAATGTCGA
>JAHHSP010000088.1 GCA_020025115.1 Collinsella sp.
GTGGGAGAGCAGGGCGCCGCTGACCGGTGGACGGCTTTCGCGCGTCTTTGCGCGAGAGCGAGGGGCCCCTCAGGGGGCCCCTTTTGCCATGTCGATTGGTTGTCGGAGCCCCAGTGGCTCCTTTTTCATGTGCCGCCCCGCTCTGCATGCTCTTGAAGATACAATGCCCTCTTCAATGGCTACAATAGGAACGTTATATGCTCGTAACTTGCAGGGAGGTGCGCATGGCTGAAGCGGGAATCGGCGTCGATATCGTTGAAATATCGCGCATGGAGCGCATCATGCACGTCACTCCATCATTCATTTCTCGAATGTTCACGGATGAAGAGCGTGCGTATTGCGATGCGTCGGCGCGCCCAGCAGCTCATTATGCTTGCCGTTTTGCCGCTCGCGAGGCCGTTCTCAAGTCTCTCGGGACTGGATTCGGCCAAGAGGGGGTGGGCCGAAATGACGTGTGCACCTCGCGGGATTCAAATGGTAAGCCCGTTGCCGTTCTTTCCGGTGGCGCTCGGGCGGTCGCGGAGCGCCTGGGCGTCCAGGAAGTCGCCATCTCACTGTCTTTCACTGGGGATTTGGCGATTGCAAATGCTCTGGCCATCACCGCCGAATCAAGGCCCAAACCCAAAGAGGATAAGATTTCCGAGCGTCAGGTGATCGCACGATCGTTTCGAGAGGCGCGCGGCGTACTTGACGAACTCGAGCGCGTGCAGGTTCTCGAGGTGGGCGCTCTGGATCGGGGCGCTTCCGAGCCAGCCCTTGGCATAACTGAAGTTGGTAAGGAGTAGCGGATATGAAGCCGGTTCTTTCGGTCGAGGAGACGCTCCGTCTCGAAGATCTCATTGAAAAGGAAGGGACATCCAAAGCCGCTCTCATGGAGTATGCCGGGGAGTTCCTTGCCGATGTCGCCATGAAGGCCCATCCGGCTCACGCCGTGGTCCTGGTGGGGTTTGGCAACAACGGAGGTGACGGATGGGTTGCCGCCGACATTCTCAGCCAAAAGGGCGTGACGGTCGATGTCGTAAGCCCAATCGGGCCTAATGAGATCAAGAGCCCCATCGCACGTCATGTTGCCCGCCGTACGGCCGGAAGGGATGTGAATGTTATCGTCGGCCCGTCCCGCGACGAGCTCGTCGAGATCCTCGCCCCGGCGGATATTGTGGTCGACGCCATTCTCGGCACCGGCTTCAGCGGTGCTCTTCGAGCTCCTTTTTCCATTTGGATCCCGACGTTGAACGAGATGGACATGCTCGTCGTCTCGGCCGATGTTCCCTCAGGGTTGAATGCGGAAACCGGTGGGGTCGAGGGTTCTTGCGTTCACGCCACATATACCGCGACCATGCTTGCGCCCAAGATCGGGTTGTATAGCGGTGAGGGCCCCGAGTTTGCCGGCGAGATTTTGTGCGGCGAGCTATACGACCGTCTTGATGAGGTCATTGGCGATGTCGAGCACGCGGCAGATATCGTCGAACCTGCCGACCTCATCGATTATTTTCCCGAGCTCCCCGCCCATGTGAACAAATACAGTCGCGGTTCCGTATTGGTGGTCGCGGGCTCCTCGGCATATCCCGGCGCAGCGATCATGGCGGCCAAAGCCGCTGCGCGAGCGGGTGCCGGGTATGTGACTGTAGCAACCCCAGATCCATGTGCGAATCTCATTCGCATGGCGCTTCCATGTGTCCCCGTAGTCGGCATCCCCGCCGACACACGTGGCGCCTTCGGCGCCGCCGCGGGTTCGGCGGTGTGCGACCTTGCGGAAAAGTTCGACTGCGTCCTGTGCGGCCCGGGCATGACCACGGCGGCCGGTGGCATGCAGGTGGTCACGGAGCTTCTGAAGAGCGACGTTCCCCTGGTCCTCGACGCAGACGCGCTCAATTGCATGAGCCGCCTTGCCATCGGCGGTATCGACACGACACCAGACGTCTATCGTCGTGAGGCGCCGCTTATTCTCACTCCGCACCATCGCGAGCTGTCTCGCCTGGTTGGGGGAGAGCCGGTGGAGGATCTTGGCATGGCGATCGACGCCGCGCAGCGTCTGTTGTGGGCCGCTGGTTCGGACAACATGGTTGTGGTTGCCAAGGGTCCCCGTACCGCCATCGTGGGCGTCGAACGTGTGTTGTTGCCCAAGAGCGGTCCCGCTTCGCTTGCCACGGCGGGATCCGGTGACGTGCTTGCGGGGATTATCGCCGGCAATGTCGCGATGAGCCACGGCGAGGTCGATCGTTGGGAGATGCAGTGCGCCTACTCCGTTGCCGTTCATTCTTACACGGGGCATATCGCCGCCGCGTCGATGGGCGATCGCAGCGTGATCGCCACGGACCTGATCGACGTGATCGGCGATGCCATGGGAGTTGTCGAGGAAGAGGCCCTGAGAGACGCTGGAATCGAGTTGGGAGCATAGGATGCAGACGCTACACGAGCCGCCGACGCGCTGGGCGTGGGCCGAGATCGACACCGGTGCGCTGCGCAGGAACACGCGGGCGTTCAAGGGCCTGGTCGGCCCTCGTCAGCGCTTGTGCTGCGTGGTCAAGGCCGACGCCTACGGACACGGCGCGGTCAATTGCGCCAAGGTGATGCATGCGGCGGGCGCCGATATGTTTGCCGTCGCCACCGTGCTGGAGGGGGTCGCACTGCGCGAAGCGGGGCAGAAGCTGCCCATCCTGCTGCTGAGCGAGCCGCCGCAGGGCGCCATCGATACCCTGCTCGAATACGACATCATGCCCTCGGTCTACTCGCCCGAGTTCGCTTGGGCGTATGGCGAGCGCGCTGCGGCGCTCGGTCGTGTGGGCAAGTATCACATGGCGATCAACACCGGGATGAACCGTATCGGCGTCCATTGCACGGAGGTCGTCGACTTCCGACGTAGCGTCGATTTCCATGCGGGTTTGGAGTGCGACGGCACGTTCACCCATTTCGCGACTGCCGACGATCCCGACGGCTGGGACCATCAGCTGCAATGCAAGCGTTTCACCGAGGCGATTTCGGCCTTGCGTGAGGCCGGTTTTGACCCCGGCATCGTGCATTGCGACAACACCCCCGGCTCGGTGCTCAACCCTGCGATGCACTTCGATATGATTCGAGCTGGAATCGGCTTGTATGGTCTGCAGCCCTGCGAGCGCACGGCCTCGGTGCTTCCCCTCGAGCCCGTCATGAGCATCCGCGCACGCGTGACGCATACGTGCTATCCGGCCATGGGCGAGGGTGTGGGCTATGGCTTCACCTATCGGGTTCCGCGTACGCGGGTGGAGGTATGCACGCTGCCCATCGGTTACGCCGACGGGCTGCCGCGCATCCTGTCGAACCGCATGGATGTTCTGTTCCACGGGGAGCGCATCCGCCAGGTCGGCAACATCTGCATGGACCAATGCATGGTCGCCGTTTCGGAGACCTCGCTGCGCCCGGTGCGGGAGGCCGAGGTGGGGGACCTGATGACCATCGTGGGTCGTGACGGCGACGCGCAGATCGCGCTAGACGAGCTGGCTCGAGCTTGCGGAACCATCAACTATGAGCTCGCGTGCGGGTTTGGCATGCGCTTGGAGAAGATTTACGTGTAGCGACGCCGGCTTGCGAGCGGCGTACGATCGATGAAGGAGGCGGCGTCATGGGTGTCATGCGCATTCCCGGACATACGGACCAAAAACCGCGCGAGGTCTCACTCGATGAGATTCGTTCCGTCATGGGCGACTGCCGCGCATGCCAGCTTTGCCAGACGCGCACGAATATCGTCTTTGGCGTGGGCAATCCGCACGCCCGCGTCATGTTCGTGGGTGAGGCACCGGGGAAGAATGAGGATTTGCAGGGCGAGCCGTTCGTGGGGCGCGCCGGCGAGAATCTCAACCGCATCCTTGCCCTTGCAGGGCTCCGGCGCACGGACGTCTACATCGCCAACGTGCTCAAATGCCGTCCCCCGCAGAATCGCAATCCCCAGGCGGACGAGGTGCTGGCGTGCTCGCCGTATCTGCGCGAGCAGATACGCAGCATCTGGCCGGATGTCATCGTCACGCTGGGCAACCCGGCGAGTCACTTCGTGCTCAAGACCGAGACCGGCATCACCAAGCTGCGCGGCCGTTTTCATCAAATGGGCCATTTCACGGTCATGCCGACGTTTCATCCGGCGGCAGCACTGCGCAACCCCGTGTGGCAGGAGCTGCTCGAGGAGGATTTTCGCATGCTCGGGGCGTACCTGGCGAAACATCCCGTCGATGCGGGCCTTGCCGCGGTGCGTGCGTCCGCACCCGAGGGCGGCGTTCCCGTCGGCGTTCCGCCTGTGATCGAGGGGTAGGCATGACGATGGAGTACAGAGGCCCGCGCGCGTATATGAGCATGGGTGTGGACGACACCATGCGCCTGGGTGAGTTGGTCGCCGGGTGCTTGGAGGACGGCGACGTGCTCGTGTTGACGGGCGGCTTGGGCGTGGGAAAGACCCATTTCACCAAGGGCGTCTCGGCCGGCCTGGGCGACACCCATCCTGTTACGAGTCCCACGTTCGCGCTCATGGCCGTGCACGACGGCGGCCGCATACCCTTGTTCCACTTCGACCTGTACCGTCTCGAACACGCCTTTGAGCTTGAGGACACGGGCATCTTCGATGTGTTGGGATACGAGGGCGCCTGCTTGCTTGAATGGGGAGAGCAGTTCCAGGATGAATTGACCGACGAGTATCTGGGCGTGACCATCTCGCGCATCGAGGGGGATGAGTCTCTGCGCGAGGTCGCGCTCGTGCCCCACGGCGCCCGCGCGGAGCGTCTGGCCGCTGCGATCGATGAGGCCGTGCGCGTGGAAACCTCGGCCTAACGTTTCAATTTGCACCCGTCCTCATGGAGACCTCCCGATTAGATCTGAGCGCTTGGAGCGAGAGAGATGAAACTAGACGAACTGCGAACGTTGATCGTGGCGATCGACACCTCCACGGACATGCTTTCCTGTGCGGTGGCGTGGTGGACGCCCGAGGTCTTCTTCGACGACAGGCCCTCGCGAGCCTCGGTCGAGGTGCTTTCCTCCCGGGATCATCTGTGCCGTAGGCGGGCGAACGTCGAGCTCGTCCAAACGGTGTGCGAGGCCCTTGACGAAGCCGGTATGTCCATGTCCGATGTGGGCGGGTTCCTCGTGGGCCGCGGACCGGGCTCGTTCACGGGGGTGCGCATCGGCATCTCCACCGCGAAAGGTCTTGCCCGCGGTGCGAACGTGCCCCTGATGGGGGCTTCGACGCTCGATGCCTGCGCATGGACCGCTTGGAAGGCGGGGGCGCGCGGTTTGGTGGGCGTCGCCGCGGATGCCATGCGCGGCGAGGTGTACCCTGCACTGTACACGCTGGACGACGAGGGACCGCGCCGCATGTTCGAGCGCGAGCGC
>JAHHSP010000089.1 GCA_020025115.1 Collinsella sp.
TTCGAACGCGCAGAGACAGACGCCGCAAGGGCCAGGACAACAGCGACCGCACCCGGAAGAAGCTGGGTCGATATCAAGGTAAAACCAGACCCCCAATCAAAAGCGCTCATGGCAACCCCCTTCTCAATCAACTTCTTTACCAGCTTATACCCCTCTGTGAAGTCAGACGATCTCCGCGTATGTCACGACCCGTTGCTTGCGGCAACGGGTCATCTGCGGACAGCATTGCGGTAACGTTGGAATCGGGTAAGAGAAAGGACCCGCCATGCTGAACGAGAACATCCGTGCCCTCAGAGCATCGAAAGGCCTGTCGCAGGAAGAGCTCGCGCTCAAACTGAACGTGGTGAGGCAGACGGTTTCCAAGTGGGAACGTGGTCTGTCCGTGCCCGACGCGGAGATGCTCATCGCCATCGGAGAGGTGCTCGGCACCCCGGTAAGCGCGCTGCTGGGCGAAACCGTCTCTCAAACCGAACCCGAAGGTCTGCAGATGCTATCCGAAAAGCTCGAGGTTCTGAACGACCAGTTCGCGCGGGCACAGGAATCCAAACGCCGCGCACTGTGCGTCCTTTGCATCGCGATCGCCGCCGCCATCGCCCTGACCCTCATCGCGCTGGCGGCGATCGGAGACTCGTATCTCGAGTGGGATTTCTCCAACCCGGAATACGCGGTGGCCGGGACGATGCTTCACGGGTTCGAATGGGTCTTCGTGCGGGTCGCCCCGTTTGCGCTGCTCGCCCTCGCTATGGGCGCAATCATGACCCGTAAGAAGGGCTAGCGCAACAAACCGTTGCTCGACCATCGGAATGCGTCGCAGGATAATCGCAGTGAAGCGGCGAGGCCGAAGTCGCCGCCCGTTCAAGGGAGATCCGCCATGATCCTGCTCAAAGACGCCCTCACCCAGGCCCGACGCGAGCGCGGCCTCACCCAGGAGGAGCTCGCAGCGCGCCTGTACATCACGCGCCAGGCGGTCAGCCGCTGGGAGACCGGAG
This sequence comes from Collinsella sp., assembly GCA_020025115.1. Lineage (GTDB taxonomy): Bacteria > Actinomycetota > Coriobacteriia > Coriobacteriales > Coriobacteriaceae > Collinsella. Next base: position 990 of record JAHHSP010000089.1, read on the forward strand.
CGACCGAACCCGGCATCGACATGATCAAGCTCATCGCACGCGAGCTCGACGTCCCCGTGACGCACCTGCTCGACATGCCCGAGCACTACTGCCAGAGCTGCGGCATGATGTTCACCGAGCCGGGGCAGCACGGTCACGAGGCCGACGGCACCGAGACCGACGAGTTCTGCCGCTGGTGCTACGACGAGGGCGCCTACACCTACGAGACCACCATGGAGGAGATGATCGAGGACTGCGCCCCGCGCATGGCCCAGAACATGGATTGGTCCGTGGACGAGTGCGCTTCGCTCCTCGGCGCCATCCTGCCGACGCTCCGCAGGTGGAAGAAGAAAGCCTAGCCGATCGGACGACGCTTGTTTCCGCGAGGCTTTCGACGTTTCTTTTCGCGACGATCCTCCCAGTGCGGGCGCGCTTCGCCCCGGCACCGATCAGGGCAAACGTTTCAGACCGATTCGATGACGGCCTCGGCGCCATTCATGTCGACGGGCGCGGCGGCGGCAAACTTGGATTCCTCTCACGCCGAAACAGCCCATCACGACGTCCCGGGCAGGCAAAGCATGTCGTCCGATCCGCCCCATGCGGCAAATACCCCACTGCAAGCCACTCGCCATTTCGATCATCGGGCCGCCCGCAACCCTGCCAGCACCTCGTGTCGCATCTGCCCCATGCGCGGAGTAAGCGGGTCGAGCGAAGGGTCGGCGGCCAGACGCTCGGCCTCCTCGGCCGAGCCATGCAAAAGCTCGTATTCGGCAAGGTAGAGCTGCCATTGCGCGCGCTGTTGATGGTATTCGGCGAGCATCATGCGATCGCGCATGCGGGCGGCGTCGGCCGCGTCGCGCTCCGCGGCCGGCCGCAGCAGCAGGGCATAGTCGGCCACCTGCGTGTCCGCGATGACCCGGTTCCCGCTGCCCTCCCTGAGGTTCCGCCGAAACGCCAAGAGACGCGCCATCGCGTCGCGGGCGCCGTCCATGTCACCCAGACTCAAACGGCTCAAAAACTCGATTTGCATAGCGCGAAACCATCTGAGGTCGTTCTTGCGCTTGAAGGAAAGGGATTCGACCCGCCCGATAGCAGAAGGCGCGTCGAGTTCCAAAAAGTCGCAATATGCCAGCTCTAAGGCGATGGTCTGGGCGGAGCGACCTTTGCGATCACGGGCGGCGAGGCCCTCCAATACCGCGCGATAGCGAGCGGGGTCGCAATCCCGCGAGACCAGCTCGCCCAGTGTGCCGAACAGCTTAGACGTCCGCAGGTAGTTGAGGACCACGATGACGGGCACGCACACGAGGCTCGCCAGATACAGCACCCCATACTCGAAATCGAGAGCCAAAAGGGCGGTAAACAGGCATACGAGCAACAAGCCGATCATCTGGATCTTGATGGCTCTCAGTCGCCCGAGATACACGTCCGTGACCTGTCGTGCGTCCATTCCCCAATATGCGGAGCGAACCTCCTGCGACGGGGACACATTGAAAATGCGGTTGGGCTCCGGAGCCGGGGCGGGTTGCGTGGGTTTGTTGCTCATGACGGTCATCTCCTCGCGCGAGTTTTTGATATTGTACGTCGACGTGGGTGGAAGGCGGGGCCATCGGGCAGACGGCCAAAACCAGACGAACACGGTGGAGTGCGAGACGTCCAACGGACACGGCGCTACGGGGACGACCGCGACCCCATAACGGATGCGCACGCTGGCGCGGCGCTTACGGGCCCGCCCACCCTACTCGATCGGATCGCCCGCTGAGGCGGGGCCGTCAACGTCGCGCGCACCCACGAGCGTGCGCGTCTTGGGGTACCAACGCACCTCCGCCAGGGGTTCATCGAGCACCATCGCGACCTCGGGCCAATCCGCCGCGTTCACGCTGAGGCGCGCGTCGACGTGCCGGTCCCTGACCGAGGCCCCGTCCCTGTAGAGCGACACCTCGTAAGTAGTCGGAGAGAGCACGGAGCCGCGCCCGCGCGGCTTGTGGACCTCAGCCTCGTAGAAGGCGAATGTCTCCTGCTCCCAGCCACCGTTGAGGTCTTCGAGCACCTCGCTGCAGGAAATCGCGCCACCCGCTATCGAGATTCCGGTCATCACGATACAGAACAAAATGAGCGCCGCAGACCCGGTGTGGTTGTAGGAGATGGGGTTCTTCTTGCGATAACGCCGATAGACGAAGGGAATCGCGCCGAAGGCGACCATGAGGGCGAGCCCGAGCACCCCGGTGCTGTCTGAGGAGGAGAGGGCGCCCATGGCGAGGAGAAACGGCACCGCGTAGCAGAGGAGGCCGAGCGCGATCCCGCCGAGCTCGCGTGCGAGCTCGGCGGGATCGACGTGACGGCGATACATGCGCTGCAGATAGAGAAGGGGCGTAAAGCACAGCATCGAGACACCGAAGAGCATGAACCCAACTCCGGCATAAGCGCGGTTGTACAACGCGACGGCCCCGACGCTCGCGGCGAAACGACCGTAGATCACTACGCCGAGCGCGGCGAAGAGCAATGCGCAGCCGATGATGGCGGCAGCGCCCTGCCTGCGATCACGTGCAATGGTTAAACGCGCCACAACAACACCTCGTTCATACCCAGAAGGCCCAGATCCCCACCCGTACCGATGGCCCTGACAAATCTAGCACACGGCGAGCGCAACCCACCGGCGGACTTCGGCAAAGCGCCCGATGGGTCCGACATGCGCGAGCGGACCGATGGGAGCGCCTCGGCCGGCGGGGTGCAACTCCCTCCGGCCATAAGGCCGACCCACTATAGCCCGTTGACACCAGATACTATGCATCGTATAGTATCTGCCGAAAGGAGGTATCATGGATCCCCAGCTGAAGCGCGGCTTTCTCGAGATGTGCGTGCTCGCATCGCTCAAGGGGAGAGATTCCTACGGCTACCAAATCGTCAAAGATGTCCCCGATATCCTGGAACTCACGGAATCGACTCTCTACCCGCTGCTCAAACGCCTTGAAAAAGCCCAATGCCTGGCCGCCTACTCCGTGGAGCACAACGGCCGATTGCGGAAGTACTACCGGCTCACGCCCATCGGCGAAAAACGAATCGCCGAATTCCTCTCCGAGCAGGCAGACATCATGTCGATCTATGACTTTGTGAAGCGAGGTGCATCACGATGACCAAGCAAGAATTCCTATCCGAGCTCGCACAAGCGTTGAGCGGGCTCCCGCATGCGGAAGCGCAGCAGGCTCTCGCGTTTTACGAGGAGGCCATCAACGACCGCATGGAAGACGGCCTCTCTGAAGAGGAGGCGGTGGCCGACCTGGGACCGGTTGAAGAGATCGCAGCCCATATTGCGATCGAGACACCGCCCATGCGCCGCGCCATGGCCCGTGCAAACACGGGCAGCCGCCCTCTCAACATCGCGCTGCTCGTCCTGTTCTCCCCCATCTGGATCCCCGTGACATTTGCGCTCTCGATGGCAGCTCTCGCCATATATCTCAGCATCTGGGTCGTCATCGCCTCGCTTTGGATCGTCGATGCCGTGCTGGTGCTCATGCCCCTTGCCGGGTTTTCCGCATTCATCTCGCTTGCAGGCAGCGATGATCCCGCCTCGGGTCGGTTCGCCCTCGGCCTCACGCTCACCGTGGGAGGCATCGGGCTGCCCGCCTTCTTCGGCGTCTTCTGGACCAGCAAGCTGCTCTTCCACGTGACACGCTCATTCGCGCGCCGGGTCGCGAGGCTCTTCGTGCGCGTGCGTGACGAACAAGGCGCCAACGGCAATGCGACGGACCATCCACCCATCCTCGAAGAAGGCGATTCCCATGCGTAAGATTCACAAGATCATCCTGGTCGTCGCCATCGCCCTCATAGGCGGCGGCGCACTCCTCGCAAGTGGGGCCTGGGTTTCGGTCGGCTTCGATACAAGCAGGCTCTCCTCCGTGGGATACGACTGGCATCGAACCGTTCGCGACCTCGATGCCGAATCAGACGCACCGCATGAGCGCATCGTCATAACCTCAAGATTTGAAAACGTCCGCATCGAGAGGACTCAGGGCGATGCAATCGAGCTCGAGTATTGGACGAGTGAGATTCAAGACGTCGCGATTGCGGATGCCGACGGCGTGTTGACCGTCGACTGCACAACGTCGCTCAAGAAGGGCATGCTGTTCGTCCTGCCCCGCCCATTGGGCCGCCAGAGCGAGGACACCGCCACCGTGATACGCATACCGTCCTCCTTCACCGGATCGATAGAGGTCGACGCCGGATCGAGCGACGTCTTCGCGCAAAACTTGAACGGTCTCGAACGCCTGGCCGTCTCCAATCGCAACGGCAGCATCACGTTGCACGACATAGAGGCTGCGACCGTCGACGCGCACAACGAGAACGGCGACACCCTGCTCTCCGCCATCAAGGGCGG
>JAHHSP010000009.1 GCA_020025115.1 Collinsella sp.
GTCAAGAACATGATTTCCGGTGCTGCCCAGATGGACGGCGCTATCCTGGTTATCGCCGCCACCGACGGCCCGATGGCCCAGACCCGCGAGCACATCCTGCTCGCCCGTCAGGTCGGCGTTCCTTATATCGTCGTTTTCCTGAACAAGTGCGACATGGTCGACGACGACGAGCTCATCGACCTCGTCGAGATGGAGACCCGCGACCTGCTCTCCGAGTACGAGTTCCCGGGCGACGACCTGCCGATCATCCGTGGCTCCGCTCTCGGCGCCCTCAACGGCGAGGAGAAGTGGATGGATTCCATCCGCGAGCTCATGGCTGCCGTCGACGAGTACATCCCCACGCCTGAGCGCGACAACGAGAAGCCCTTCCTCATGGCCGTCGAGGACGTCATGACCATTTCCGGTCGTGGTACCGTCGCCACCGGTCGTGTCGAGCGCGGCGAGCTCAAGCTCAACGACAACGTCGAGATCGTCGGCATCAAGGAGACCAAGTCCACGGTCTGCACCGGTATCGAGATGTTCCGCAAGTCCATGGACTTCTGCGAGGCTGGCGACAACGTCGGTCTGCTGCTCCGCGGCATCAAGCGCGAGGAGATCGAGCGCGGCCAGGTCCTGTGCAAGCCGGGTTCCGTTACCCCTCACACCAAGTTCACCGGTGAGATTTACGTCCTGACCAAGGACGAGGGTGGCCGTCACACCCCGTTCTTCGATGGCTACCGTCCTCAGTTCTACTTCCGTACCACTGACGTGACCGGTTCCGTTCGTCTGCCCGAGGGCACCGAGATGGCCATGCCTGGTGACCACATCACCATCACCGGCGAGCTCATCCACCCGATCGCCATGGAGGAGGGCCTGCGCTTCGCTATCCGCGAGGGTGGCCACACCGTGGGTTCCGGTATCGTCTCCACCATCATCGAGTAACTTCGGTTATCCGCTGATCTAGGCGTACTTGTAGGACCCGGCGCCGCAATTGGTGCCGGGTCCTTTTTTCTGCTGAGCCGCACGTTCATGAGTGCCTCGGCATGACGGCATTTCCGTATCTGCGCTGCGTCGAACCGACTCCTTCCCTTGAGTTGCGTTCAAGTTGTGAATCTCGCTTGCAGAATAGATACGGTAATACCGTTGGTATTGACATCACATGATGGTCGATGGTAATGTTAGCGACCGTGCCCGTAGGGGCGGTAAATGGAGGTTTGAATACATGCGCACTATGGTTACCCTGGCTTGCACTGAGTGCAAGCGTCGTAATTACACGACCACCAAGAACAAGGCAAACATGCCCGATCGCATGGAGATCAAGAAGTACTGCCCTTGGTGCAAGAAGCACACGCTGCACAAAGAGACTCGCTAGTCTCTTAGCATACACGCCAGTAGTTCAATTGGTAGAGCAACGGTCTCCAAAACCGTCTGTTGAGGGTTCGAGTCCTTCCTGGCGTGCCAGTCTGTAATCGTAAGCCTCCTTGTGGGGCTTACGTTTTCTAAAGTCTAGGCGCAAACGCGCGGAGGTAAGCCACAATGGCCAACAACAAGAGCACCAAGAAGTCCGCTCAGAAGAAGACCGAAAAGAAGACCGGTCTGATCGCCCGCGGCAAGGCGTATCTGGCCTCCGTGCGCTCCGAGATGAAGCGCGTCGTGTGGCCTACCAAGAACGAGCTCGTCAACTACACGGTCGCCGTGTGCGCCTCGCTCATCGTCGTCGGTGTGGCCATCGCGCTCCTCGACCTTGTCATCGGCCAGGGCCTCGTGCTCTTCGCAAGCCTGAGGGGGTAAGCAGATGTCCAAGCGTTGGTACGTCGTTCACACCTATTCTGGGTACGAGAACCGCGTCAAGTCCGATCTCGAGCATCGTATCGAGACCATGGGGATGCAGGACCGTATCTTTGATATCCAGATCCCGACCGAGCATGTCACCGAGCTTAAAGAGGGCGGCAAGCGCGACGAGAAGGACGTCAAGATCTTCCCCGGCTATGTCCTCGTCCGCATGGAGATGGACGACGATGCCTGGACGTGCGTCCGCAACACCCCCGGTGTTACCGGCTTCCTCGGAGGCAGCGGCAAGCCCGCTCCGCTTTCCCGCGATGAGTACAACAAGATGATGCGCAAGACCGATAAGGGTTCTTCCGCTCCCAAGCGCGCTGTCGTCGATATCGAGGTCGGTACTTCCATTCGCGTTACCAACGGTCCGCTCGCCGACTTCGACGGCAAGGTTTCCGAGGTTATGCCCGAGCAGGGCAAGGTCAAGGTCACGCTCCTCATTTTCGGCCGCGAGACGCCGGTCGAGCTTGGGTTCGAGCAGATCGAGGTCATCGCCTAGTTTTCTCTGTTTGTCCGCGCGCCGCGCTTCGAGTTCGACTGCTCATCGAAACTCGTGCTTCTAACGCAACTGCGCTGACGATATAACTTTTTACGTTCATTTGTTGTTAAGGAAGGTGTGACATGGCAGAGAAGAAGATTGCCACCGTCATCAAGCTTCAGATTCCGGCTGGCAAAGCCAACCCGGCTCCTCCCGTGGGCCCCGCTCTCGGTGCCGCACAGGTCAACATCATGCAGTTCTGCCAGGCCTTCAACGCCGCCACGCAGGACAAGATGGGTGACATCATCCCGGTCGTCATCACCGTCTTCGAGGATCGTACCTTCGACTTTGTGTGCAAGACCCCGCCTGCGGCTCACCTGATCAAGAAGGAGCTCGGTCTCAAGGGCGGCTCCGCCGTTCCTCAGCGCGACAAGGTCGGCCAGCTCTCCGATGAGCAGCTCACCAAGATCGCCGAGATCAAGATGCCCGACCTCAATGCCAACGACATTGATGCCGCCAAGAAGATCGTCGCCGGTACCGCCCGCTCCATGGGCGTCACCATCGCCGAGTAGCGCCATCTGATCGCATTTCAGTAACTTGCGTGCCATAAGGGCACGTGAACGATGTGGGAGGGTTTCCCGTTTGCACCACAGGAGGTAATGACATGGCTACCAAGCATGGCAAGAAGTTCCGCGAGGCCGCCGCTAAGGTCGATCGCGCCGCCGTCTACACGCCGCTCGAGGCCGTCAAGCTCGTGAAGGAGCTTGCTAACGCCAAGTTCGACGAGACCGTCGAGGCTCACTTCCGTCTCGGCATCGACACCCGTAAGGCCGACCAGAACATTCGCGGTTCCATTTCCCTGCCCCACGGCACGGGCAAAACCGTCCGCGTCGCGGTCTTCGCCGAGGGCGCTCAGGCCGAACAGGCCGCCGAGGCCGGCGCCGATGTCATCGGTTCCGATGACCTCATCGCCCAGATCCAGAAGGGCGAGATCAACTTCGACGCTGCCATCGCCACCCCGATGATGATGGCCAAGGTCGGTCGCATCGGTAAGATCCTCGGCCCCCGCGGTCTCATGCCGAACCCCAAGCTCGGCACCGTGACCATGGATGTCGCCAAGATGGTCTCCGAGCTCAAGGCCGGTCGCGTTGAGTACCGTGCTGACCGTTACGGCATCTGCCACGTTCCGCTGGGTCGCGTCTCCTTCGATGAGCAGAAGCTCGTCGAGAACTACGCCGCCCTCTACACCGAGATCCTTCGCGTCAAGCCGGCTTCCGCCAAGGGCAAGTACGTCAAGAGCATCTCCGTGTCCTCCACGATGGGCCCTGGCGTCAAGGTCGACTCCGCCGTCCAGCGTAACTTCATGGAGGCCTAAGCGAAATATCGCTTACCCCATTTGACTCGGAAACCCGGTTCGCTTTCTGCGGACCGGGTTTTTCTTTTTGCTCTGCGACTCTCGGTCCTGAATGATCGAAATGCGCTGATTGCCGCTACGGGAGCATATGTCCGCATCGAATCGCCCTACACTCATATCAGAAGAAGTATATCGACAGACATAGTACTCTGTGATACAGTAGCTTCGCTGTCAGAGATAAGGGGGTGACCGATATGGCGAGCCGTGATGCCGTGAGCGATCTCATTCGAGGCAACATCGATGCCATCATTCTAAAAACGCTTTCGAAGGGCGATAGCTATGGGTACGAGATCCTCAAATCGATTGGCACTGCGAGCCAGGGCGAGTATGAGATGAAGGAACCTTCGCTCTACACGAGCCTCAAGCGTCTCGAAAGTCAGAAGTTTGTCGAGAGCTTTTGGGGAAACGAAACGCAGGGTGCGCGCCGTAAATATTACCGTCTGACGGATACCGGGGCTCAAGAGCTTGTTGAGGCCACCGAGCGCTGGGTGCACGTCCGTGGAATCATTGATCGACTGCTGATCATGGATGGGAGCGAATAATGAATGAGCTTCGCATGTACGTTGAGCATCTATTCGAGGGCAAGGTGCTCACTTCTGAAAACATCGAGCTAAAGGAAGAGATCTATGGCAACCTCGTAGCTCGCTACGAGGACCTCATCGCCGAGGGCGTGCCGGAGGAGGAGGCTCTTGAGCGAACCAAGGAGAGCATGGCGAGCGTAGATGACGTATTGGCCGAGTCCCTGGACGATCGGGCGCCCGGCGACCTCGACCAAATGGATGAGGACTCCTTGCGCATGGATGCATCAGATGCGGAGGAGGCCGAGGACGCCGGTGAGGCTGAGGAAGGCATCGACACTCAAGACGGGCCGATGCCCCCTGTGGACGAATCTTGTGAGGCCGCTTCCCAGTCCGGGCAGGTCGGAGGCAATAGGCGCAGTTCGTTTGTCGTGGCAGCGGCCATCATGGGATCGCTGATGCTTTTTGGCATGGGTTTTGCGGGTTGCAGCTTCCTGTTCGGCCCGCGAGGCGCCGGGCAATTCGAAGGCGATCGGCAGCCGAGCGCCGAGCATGCCGAAGGCTCGAGGGATGAGGATCCCAATGGCGATGCGGGAGCCTCCCCGGCCCCCGCTCAATCGAATCGCGAGATCCTCATCGATGAGAACGGGCAGGTCTGGGTCGACGGAGAGCTCGGTGATGAGCTTGCAGCCGAGGTCGTGGGTGCCGGTTATGGCGTTGTGGCCGGATTCCTGGATACGAGCCTGGATGATGGTGCGAGGGTCGAATCATTGCTTCGCTCGCTTCCGATGGGCGCATTTGCAACCGATATCGACGTCACGCGTTATGTCGAAACGCTGAGCCTGGCGTATCGAGATCTCCCGGAATCGTTGTCTGAAGACTCGATCGGGGCGGCGCTCGCATATGACGTCACGGCTATATTCTGCGCGATGCCACTTGTGAACGAGGTCCAGGTCACGATTACCGAGGAGGACGACCCTGGCGACGAGAGCTACTACATCTTTAAGCGAGATGACGTCCAGGGCCGCTACGGTGTCCGTCTGGACGACGAAATGGTAAACGAGGCGGGATGGGAGCAGATCAAGGACGATAACCTCTATCGGCGTGACTTTATCGAGGGCATGGTGGATGCCGCCGAACGCGCGTGGAAATAGGGGCGCGGCTCCCACGCGGAACCGCTGAGGGCGGAGATATGCGAAATGGCGCCCGAGGATGAATACCCTTGGGCGCCATGCAATGTAAGGTTTCGCTTGATCTTCGGGTGGTCGCTGGGCAATTCTCAGGAAACAGCCGCTAAACGAGCGCCGCTATGGCGCGCACGATGGCGTCTGCCGTAGCGGAGGTCATCGACGAATCCTCGACCTGCAAGATGACCTTACCCTTGATGCCGAGCTCGGAGATCTCGGAAAACAAGACGCGCGGTCCGTCGATGACGGGGGAGACGCTCTCGGCGGCCTCGAGTGACAGGGTCGCGAGTTGCCTGGCGAGGTCGTCCATATGCTTGGTGTGGGCGCAGCCATCCTCGCTGACGCGCGGTACGGCAAAGGGAACCGCCACGCGGTTGGCCGGCAACAGATGCACAAGTGCGGTTTTGGAAATGATCGAATTGGGGATGATCACCGTTTGCCCCATGGCGTCTCGGATGGTGGTGTGACGCCAGGTGACATCTTGAACGACGCCGGCCTCGGCGCCGACCTCGATGTTGTCGCCGGGCTTGACGATGCCCATGAAGGTCACCTGCAGACCGCCGATGAGGTTGGACAGCGTGTCCTGAAAGCCGAGGGAGACGGCGATGCCGCCGACGCCAAGGGCGGCTACGAGCGCATTGGCGTTGACGCCGAAACATGCATCCAAAATGACGCTGATGCCCGTCGCCCAAATGACGCCGCGAGCGATGTTGATGATGATGCTGGAGGAGGGCAGGGGATTGCTCTCCTGGTTGAGGTAGCGCCTGAGGATGCGCGTTGCCACGCGCGCGGCGATGGCGGTCGCGAACGCAAGCGCGAGCGCCCACAGTGAGCTTTGAACAAGCGGGATCTTGAAGACGGAGAAAAGACCTTCCACGGCAACTCCTCTGGTAGGTACAACGGGTTCGATTGCATTCTCACACAACTAAGTGTTCCCAATCGCCGGCGCTTCATGATGGCCCGTCGGTGCGCCGCGAGGGGCCGGAATCCGGCTCGACATGTGACGGCGGCCCAGGAGCCTCCCTGACCGCACCGGTGCTCGAACGGAACTGTGCGTCATCGCATTTCGCGCGCTCGGCCATGCGCTGCGTGAATCGCATGAGCAGTTCATCGGATGCGGCGATCTGCGCATCGTTGTAGTGCGCCGAAGCCATGCTCTCGAGTAGGAACTCGTAGTCTTTGTCGGGGCGGAGCCAGTTGCGGGCGTCGAAGCAATCGCCGATCTTCTCGAGGAAAGCCAGTCCGGCCTCGATGGCCGCCTCATGCTCATTGGGGCTTGCGCGTGCCGGGAGCGAGTCCATGAGCCGGCTCACGTGGAGGTACTCCTCTGTGAGACCACGTGCAGGGATGGCATGGAAGATGCGTTCGATCTCGGCGAGCTCCTCTTCGGAGAACAGGTGCGCCGCCACACCCATCGCGGTCCTGTCGTTGTCCGCCAGCGCGCAGAGCAAAAATCCCTGCTCACGACTCGTGCGTTCGAAGTCCTCGATCGACTTCAGCGCGCGGACGGCGCGGGCGGGGTAGTCGGGATCGCCCTGACAGGCTCGAATGCGCACGATGAGCTCACGCTGGCGTTCAAGCTGCGCGATCTGCTCTCGGAGCTGTCGGTCGAGCCCGTCGAGCAGGCGATCTGAGTCACTGCGGTGATCATCGTCCTCGGCGCGCTCCGCATCGAGGTCTTGGAGCATGGGTCCGATCTGCTCGAGCGAGAAGCCGAGTGAGGCCGCCTGACGGATGCGCAGGAGGCGCAAGAGGTGCGCGGGTTCGTAGTCGCGGTAGCCGTTCTCGCCGCGCGGCGGTTCGGGTAGCAGTCCGACGGCGTGGTAGTGCCGCAGGGTGCGGACGCTTACGCCGGCCATGCGCGCCAGCTCGCTGCTTTTCATCTGCGCTCCTTCGTCTAAAGGTCGGTTCATGGGGCCCATCGTGTGTTGTACCCACCGTTAGTAAAAACCCCGACGCAACGTACGAGTCAAAGCACGTGCAAATACTCCACACCCACATGAACCCAGGGGGCACGTGCAAATTCGCGGCGCGGGGTTGCATGCGTCTTCTCAGGTTCTTTTCAGCTTGCTCGGGTATTCTCTAGGCAGGGATTGGCAAACGCCTCGCGCGGTGGGGTGTGACGCCCAAGGGGGTGGTCCGATGCGAGTGCTGATGATCGAGGACGCGACGCGTCTGGCGGAGGCGGTGGCGGAGATCTTGCGCAAAAGCGGTTACGGAGCCGATGTCGCACGTACCGGTGCAAGCGGTCTCGCCATGGCGCTTACGGGCGCTTACGACGTGGTTCTCCTCGATATCATGCTGCCCGATATGAGCGGTATGGACATCTTGCATGAGCTGCGGGAAGCGGGCAGTGCGGTTCCCGTCATCCTGCTCACCGCCCGTCAGGGCGTTGGGGACCGCGTGGCGGGGCTCGATGCCGGTGCGGACGACTATCTGCCCAAGCCGTTTCATGCAAGCGAGCTGCTTGCTCGCATCCGTGCCGTCGCGCGTCGCCCGGCGGCGTACCGGCCGGGCAATGCGATCGAGGCGTGCGGTCTTGAGCTCGACATGGGGGCGCTGTCGGTGAGAACCCGTGATGGCGCGGCGGTCATTGCGCTGACGCCCAAGGAGGCGCTGCTCCTCGAGGCGATCATGGGTCGTCCGGGAAGTCCCATTTCCAAAAGCGAACTGGCCGCGCGGCTTTGGGGGCCTCGTGCATCGTTGGTCGAGAATCGCGTCGAGGTTTTGGTGCATGCGTTGCGTGCCAAGCTTGAGCGACTGGGGCCGGCGGTGAGAATCGAGACCGTACGCGGTGTGGGGTATCGTCTGATGGGCGGGTAGTCCTCAGGCGAAGGGACGATGTTGGGAGGAGATTCATGGGTGGTATGGGCGACAATGGAGGGAAAGCCGGTCGACCTGCGGGAGGCGGCGATCTCAAGGCCTTGCGCAAGCGCCTTTGGCTGCGCTCGTCGGTTCTTGTCTGCAGCGTTCTCGTTCTCGCTCTGGCCGCCGCTTGGTTGGCCAGCGCGTTCTCGGCGCGCGATGCCAACAATGTCGCGCTGCAAAACGTGATGACGGACTCGCTGCGCAGGGGTGGCCTGTTGGAGGCCCATGAGGATGCAAGGCCCGATGTGCCCCAAGCGCTTGACAGCCTAGTCGAATCGTCGACAGGGGAAGCAGACGATCGGAAGCTCATCGTAACGGCGCCGGACACCTATTACTCGCTCTCCGGGCCGGTGCAGAGCCCGTTTTCCCTTGCAGAGTTCGAGGGCGGGTCCATGGCGTTTCTGGTTCCCCCTTACAATGTGGTGAGCGGTGGGGGCGGCTCTTCATACGGGTCGTTCAATTGGTGCGAATCCGCACTTGAGGAGCTGGTGGGCACCGCCCGGTCCAATCGGGCGGATGCGGGCAGACGTCCGGACCCACAGTACATCGAGATACAAGGGATGACGTGGAAGTGCGCGACGGAGATCATGGTGACGAACCCGCACTACCCCGCGGAAGGGGAGGGGGATCCCGCGGTTTCCGTGTACGGCGATGGGCGCCTCGAGGGGTATGAGGAGGACGGGTACTTGGCCGCGCGCGTGTACGCGTTTGTCGATATCACATCGTCAGTCATATACCTGAAGCGCATGGGCATGTTCCTCGCGCTGATCGGTGCGGCGGGGTGCGCCCTGCTCGTCGCCGTATGTCGCAGGGTCATCGATCGCGCACTCGTCCCGGTGGTGGAATCCCAGGTACGTCAGCGCGAGTTTCTCATCAAGGCATCACATGAGCTCAAGACGCCCATGGCATCCCTCTCTTCGAACCTCGACGCCCTGGTGGCGAATGGTGGGGAGACGGTTGCGAGTCAGGAGCGCTGGACGAAGAACATGCGCGAGGATATCGACGAGCTCGCGGGCCGTACATGCAAGCTGCTTGATTTGGTGGCCGGCCCCGAGCCGGCATCGCATCGAGATGGTACGTAAGTCACGAATGGGAGGCGAAGTTCGTGACTTCGGGTATGCTTCGGCGGACTGCGAGGCGGCGACGAGCGGGGAGTGGCGGAGAACGCCCGTCCCCGCTCGGGCCGCACCGTCTAGCGCTCGAGGCAGCGCTCGCGGAAGGACTCGATGTCCGCCTCGGTCACGCCGAGCGTGCCGGTGAGATAGCCCATGAAGCCGCCGAGCGGTTCGAGGGCACGCTCAATCGCCTCGAAATAGCAGATTGAGGCGGGTGAATCCAACGTGAGGTCGATGGGGGCATAGAGGTTGGTGGCGAGGTAGTCGGCGAGGATGTCGTCGCGGCTCACGCCGAGCATGGTTTCGATGAGCGCCGAACCCATGCCACAACGGTCGCGTCCCACGTAGCAATGCCACAGAGCCGCGCCTTCCCCGACTTCGAGCACGGAGCGCACGAAGGAGCGGTAGCCGTCGATGCCCGTCTCGTCGATGAGCATGTGCGGGTAGAGCAGCGTCATGAACTCGACGGGGTCACCTTGGGCCATGGCCTCGAGCTTGTATTCGAATGAACTCTTCTCATGTTCCTGCGTGACGCCCACCTGGCCGTCGGAAAAGATCTCGGCGTGCAGGTAGCGTGCGGCGGGAATGCGGTCCATGGGGTCGGGCAGTTCGGAGAGTTCGATGAGGTTGCGAAAGTCGACCACGAGGCGCAGGTCGTAGTCATCTCGCAGGCGGTCGATGTCGGCGTCGGTGCCAAAGCCGAGCGTGCCCGAGCGCAGCAGCAGGCCGGGCTTCACGCGGCGACCGTCAGCGCCCGCCATGCCACCCAGGTCGCGCGTGTTGGGGAGTTTGTCGAAGGCGATGCGGCCGTATCCGGGACGCGCCGGGTCGGCTGCGGGGGGCAGATCGACGTGAGGGGGGAGCTCGTCGCCCCAAAAGTTTCGAGCCATCGTGTGACCTTTCTCGTCAGGTTTCCGATCACCATTCTGCCAGAGGGTCAGATGCGGCACACCTGCTAGAATGGACGATTGTGAGAAAAGCGCATCGTGCGCCGTCGCTTCGCGGCGCACGCGGGAAAGGAATGGCATGGATCGCACCAAGATCGCCCAGCTCTACGCCGACGCCGAGGCGCTCGGCGGAGCCACCGTGACCGTTGCCGGATGGGTCAAGTCCGTCCGCGACATGAAGAACTTCGGTTTCGTCACCCTGAACGACGGCAGCTGCTTCAAGGACCTGCAGGTCGTCATGAACCGCGAGGTTCTCGCCAACTACGACGAGATCGCGCACCAGAACGTCTCGGCCGCACTTGTGTGCACCGGCGAGCTCAAGCTCACCCCGGACGCCCCCCAACCCTTCGAGCTCGCCGCGACCAAAATCGTGGTCGAGGGCGTTTCCGCTCCGGATTACCCGCTGCAGAAGAAGCGCGCCACCGTGGAGTTCCTGCGCACCCAGCAGCATCTGCGTCCGCGCACCAACCTGTTCCGCGCGGTCTTCCGCGTGCGCTCCGTGGCGGCCGCCGCCATTCATCGCTTCTTCCAGGACCGCGGTTTTGTCTACGTGAACACCCCCATCATCACCGCGAGCGACTGCGAGGGTGCCGGCGAGATGTTCCACGTCACCACCATCGACCCGGCCAACCCGCCGTTGGACGATAAGGGCAACGTGGACTTCAGCCAGGACTTCTTCGGCACCGCGGCCTCGCTCACCGTGTCCGGTCAGCTCAATGCCGAGAACTTTGCCATGGCTTTCGGCGATGTGTACACCTTCGGTCCCACCTTCCGTGCCGAGAACTCCAACACCACCCGGCATGCCGCCGAGTTTTGGATGATTGAGCCCGAGATCGCCTTCGCCGATCTGGCCGATGACATGGACCTCGCCGAGGACATGCTCAAGTACGTCATCCGCGACGTCATGGATCGTTGCCCCGACGAGCTCGCCATGCTCAACAAGTTCGTGGACAAGGGTCTCATCGAGCGTCTCGCGCACGTGGCCAGCTCCGATTTCGCCCGTGTGACCTACACCGATGCCGTCAAGATCCTCGAGGACGCCGTCGCCGCCGGTCGCGAGTTCGATTATCCCGTGAGCTGGGGCATCGACCTTCAGACGGAGCACGAACGCTTCCTCACCGAGGAGCACTTCAAGTGCCCGACCTTCGTGACCGATTACCCTGCCGAGATCAAGGCCTTTTACATGCGGCTGAACGACGACGGCAAGACCGTCGCCGCCGCGGACTGCCTGGTTCCCGGCATCGGCGAGATCATCGGCGGTTCCCAGCGCGAGGAGCGCCTCGAGGTGCTCGAGCGCCGCATTGCCGAGCTGGGCATGGACCCCGAGCAGTACAAGTACTATCTGGACCTGCGCCGTTACGGCACGTGCAAGCACGCCGGCTTTGGCTTGGGCTTCGAGCGTCTGGTCATGTACCTCACGGGCGTGGGCAACATCCGCGACGTCCTGCCGCACCCGCGCACTGTTGGAAGCTGCGACTTCTAACATCTCCGCAAAGGAATGAGCGCAGATGAGGCCCGGGACGCGCAACGCCCCCGGGCCTCATCTCGATCGAGGCATTTGGACCGGAGCGGCTCGAGCTTGTTAACACGGCATTAACGTTTTAGCTCCCATGGCTCGGGCGGGCTAGTATATCTCTTGCATGCTTATGCGATGAATCGCCCCCGTTGCAGGGACGGGGCCCGGAACAGCGAAATGGAGTTGATCGCCATGCTGAGCATCTCGCGCAGGAACCTTATCACCCTCGGAGCGGGCTTTTTTATGGCTGGCGCTCTCTCCGGCTGTGGCGATGACCAAAAGGCCGCTTCCGGCGGAAATGCGGGCTCCAAGGGCTCCACTTACAAGATCGGCGTGTTGCAGCTCACCGAGCACGGCGCGCTCGACCTGACGAACGAGGGCTTCGTTGCGGCGCTCGATGAGTCCGGCATCTCCTACGAGATCGACCAGCAGAACGCGCAAAACGACCAGTCCGCCTGTCAGACCATCGCGAGCAAGCTCGTGAACGACGGTGACGACTTGATCTTCGCCATCGCGACTCCGGCGGCCCAGGCGGCCGCGGGTGCCACGTCCGACATTCCGATCGTGGGCTCCGCCATCACCGATTACGCGGAGAGCGGCCTTGTGGCGTCCAACGAGGAACCGGGCGGCAACGTCACCGGCGCCTCCGACCTCACGCCCGTCGCGGACCAGATCGACCTGCTCCGCCGGCTTCTTCCCGAGGCGAAGCGCGTGGGCATCCTTTTCTGCTCGGCAGAGTCCAACTCCGGCGTCCAGGTCGCCCTGGCCGAGGAAGTCCTGGATGACGCGGGCATCGAGCATGAGCGTTATGCCGTTTCCTCTTCCAATGAGATTCAGCAGATGGTTGAATCCATGGTGGGCAAGGTCGATGCGATCTACGCCCCGACAGACAACACCATCGCAGCGGGCATGGCGACCGTATCCATGGTCGCAACCGAGAACAAGCTGCCCGTGATCGTGGGATGCGACACTATGGTCGAGGATGGAGGGCTGGCGTCGTATAGCGTGAGCTATTACGACTTGGGTTATAAGGCGGGCGAGATGGCCGTGAAGATCCTCACCGAGGACGCCGATCCCGCCGATATGCCCGTCGAGTACCTGTCGAGCAAGGAGTGCGAGCTCATCGTCAACCAGGCGACGGCCGATACCCTTGGAGTCGACATCTCGATGCTTGAGGATGCCCGTATCGTCTAATGTAGACATCGGGCATGGGGTTGCGCTCTTTCCGAGTGCATCGACCCCAGTTCCATATGCCATCCCATGTGCCTTGTGCACACGTTAGGAGAATCTCCATGAACAACTTCATCTGCTCCCGCCGCTCTTTCTTCAAGGGGCTTGCAGGTTCGGCCGCCGTCGCCACCGTCGGCGGGCTCGGCCTTTCCGGTTGCGGCGGCGAGTCCGCCCCGGGTCCCGCCGCTGACGGCACCGACGCCGCTTTCAAGATCGGCGTTCTGCAGCTCACTGAACATCCCGCGCTCGATGCGGCGAACAAGGGCTTCACCGCGGCCGTCGAGGAGGCGGGGATCGGTGCCGCCATCAGCCAGCAGAACGCGCAAAACGACCAGTCGGCCTGCCAGACCATCGCGAGCAAGCTCGTGAACGAGGGTTGTGATCTCATTTTGGCCATCGGGACGCCCGCGGCCCAGGCTGTGGCGGGCGCTACCGCGGACATTCCCGTGATCGGCACCGCCATCACCGATTTCGCCGCGTCCGGTCTGGTCGAGGACAACGATGCACCTGGCGGCAACGTCACCGGCACGTCGGATATGAATCCCGTCGTCGATCAGATCAAGCTGCTCGCTCGCTTGGCGCCGGATGCCAAGAAGGTCGGCCTGCTCTACTGCACGGCGGAGTCCAACTCCAAGCTGCAGATCGACCTGGCCGCTGAGGAGCTCGGAAAGCTCGGCATGGAGGGCGTCGAGTTCACCGCCTCAAGTTCTAACGAGGTCCAGCAGGTGGCCGAGTCCATGGTGGGCAAGGTCGATGCGATCTACACCCCTACGGACAACACCATCGCCTCCGCCATGGCCACCATCGCCACCATCGCCGCCGAGGCGGGCATTCCGACGGTTTGCGGCGAGGTCGCGCACGTCGAGGCCGGTGGCTTGGCGAGCTTGTCCATCAATTACGAGGAGCTCGGCCGACGCGCCGGCGAGATGGCCGTGAGGATCCTCACCGAGGGCGCCGACCCCGCCGGTATGCCGATCGAATCTATGGGCGCGGCCGAGTGCGACCTGGTCTACAACGGTCAGACCGCAGAGGCCCTCGGGATCGATATGACTCCGCTTGCGGCTGACGGCGCAACGGATGTGACTGCGTAATCCGCGTGCGGGGCTCCCGCGCATTGCCTATGCGACACAACAGTAAGGAGGGACGACATGAGTGGAGCGCTTTTCGGCGCCGTTTCCCAGGGCATCCTGTGGGGCATCATGGTCCTTGGCGTGTACATCACGTATAAACTTCTCGACATCGCCGACCTCACCGTCGACGGCAGCTTCGCGCTCGGCGGCAGTGTGTGCGCGGTGCTCGTGGTGGCCGGCGTCGATCCGCTCATCGCGGTCGCGGCGGCGATGTTCGCCGGTGCGTTCGCCGGTGCCATCACGGGTTTCTTGCATACGGTGCTCGAGATCCCGGCGATCCTCGCGGGCATTCTCACCCAGATCGCCCTGTGGTCTGTCAACCTGCGCATCATGGGCAAGTCCAATACGCCCCTGCTGCAAAGCGATACGATCTTCTCGCGCATGACCGAGCTGACGGGCCTGTCCTCGGCCGCCGCCTCCATCATCGTGGGCGCCATCGTGGCCGTTGCGATCATCGCCGTGCTGTACTGGTTCTTCGGCACCGAGATCGGCAGTGCGCTGCGCGCAACTGGCAACAACGAGCACATGATCCGCGCCCTCGGCGTCTCCACCGCCAAGACCAAGATGATCGCTCTCATGCTGGCAAACGCGCTCGTGGGCCTCTCCGGCGGCCTCATCTGCCAGAGCCAGAAGTACGCCGATATCGGCATGGGCACCGGCGCCATCGTCATCGGCCTCGCCGCCATCGTCATCGGCGAGGTGCTCGGCCGTCTCACCCCCGGAAAGCTCACGGGATTCAAAAGCCGCTTGGTTTCCGCCGTCGCCGGTTCCGTGGTGTACTTCCTCATCCGCGCCATAGTGCTTCAGATGGGCATGGATGCCAACGATATGAAGCTGCTGTCTGCCGTCATCGTGGCGTTGGCGCTGTGCGTGCCGGTGGTGTGGGAGAAGTTCAAGCTGCGTGCGAGCTACTCGAAGGGCGGTGAGGCAGATGCTTAAGCTGTCCCATGTGAAGAAGACGTTCAACCGCGGAACGGTCACCGAGAAGCGCGCTCTCACCGGTGTGGATCTCACCCTGGTCGATGGCGATTTCGTGACTGTCATCGGCGGCAACGGTGCCGGCAAGTCCACCCTGCTCAACATGATCGCAGGCGTGTACCCGCTCGACTCGGGCACCATCGAGTTGGACGGTGAGGACATCTCGCGCCTGTCCGAACCCAAGCGCGCCAAGTACTTGGGCCGCGTGTTCCAGGACCCCATGCGCGGCACTGCCGCCGACATGCAGATCGAGGAGAACCTCGCCCTCGCCAAACGTCGCGGTCAGCGCCGCGGCCTGCGGTGGGGTATCGCCAAGGACGAGCGCACCGAGTATGTCGAGTTGCTCAAGCGCCTCGACCTCGGGTTGGAGACGCGCATGCAGGCCAAGGTGGGCCTGCTCTCCGGCGGCCAGCGTCAGGCGCTCACCCTGCTCATGGCCACGCTCACCAATCCGCGCGTACTGCTGCTCGACGAGCATACCGCCGCTTTGGACCCCAAGACAGCTTCGAAAGTCCTCGAGCTCACGGAGCAGATCGTGGCCGAGCGTCAGCTCACCACGCTCATGGTGACCCACAACATGAATGACGCGATTCGCCTGGGCAACCGCCTCATCATGATGCACGAGGGCCGCGTGATCTACGATGTGGCGGGGGAGGAGAAGCGGGCGCTTACGGTGCCCGACCTGCTGCAGAAGTTCGAGGAGGTCTCCGGCGGGGAGCTCGCCAACGACCGGATGCTGCTGAGCTAGCGCCGGCGATGCGCGCAGAAGCGCATATCTGTGCATGTCGAGGGGCGGCTGCGTTGACAAGCGCGGCCGCCCCTCGTTGTATGGAGCCGCGATGGAGGTGGCCGAAACGTCATGGCCGACATTTGACCCAGACGTAACGTCACGGTTTGTAATGCACCTCGTTGGCAACTGCGACGAAGGATGCACATATGAAAACGAAAGGTTCGGTTCTCCGATTTTTGATCAGCGACGCGCTGTCGTTGTTGGGCAACAGCATCGCCGGCGTGGTGTTGCCGCTCGTATTGCTCGCGCGTACCGGTGATGCGCTTGCAGCTGGATTCCTCGCAATCATCTGCGCGGTGCCGCAGTTCATCTGCGGGCTTGTGGGCGGCGTCGCGCTCGACAGGCTCAACCGTCGTCGCGTGTGCATGGTTTCGGACCTCGTCTCCGCGCTAAGCGTCGTCCTGCTGCCCATCGTGGATGAGATTTGGGGCCTGAGCTTTGGGTGGTTCGTGGTGCTCGGGCTGCTCGGCGCCGTGGGCGATGTCCCCGGCATGACGGCGCGGGACGCGCTGCTGCCCGAGGTCTGCGAGCGCGACGGTGCGAACCTCCAGCAGTTTGTGGGCGCCAATCAGTCGCTCAAGGCATTGATGAACATCGTCGGTCCCGCCACTGCCGCCCTGCTCATGGGCTTCATGGGCGATGTTGATGCGCTCTGGGCTACCGGTGCGTGCTCCCTCGCCGCCGCGATCGTGACCGCCGGACTGCCGCGCGAGATCGGCGTCGTGGCCACCTCCTCCGATTCCAACGACGCCGCCTCCCATGAGAGCGCCATCGAGCGCACGGTCCGCGCTTCCCGCACCGTCCTTGTGGACGGCCTGCGCACCCTGTTCGGCGTCGATGCGCTGTTGCGTGCCTCGACGTTGCTGTCCTTCGGCATCGCCATGGTGATGGGTAGCTGGCAGGGCATCGTGCTGCCCGCTCATTTCACCGCCATGGGCGCACCCGAGCTCGCGGGCTGCGTCGTGTCCTCCATGGGGGTCGGGCTGCTGTGCGGCTCGCTGCTCTACACCGCGTTCTCCTCTCGCATGACCCGCCGCACATGGTTTGTCGTCTCGCTGTCGGGCATGGCGCTCGGCATGGTTGTCATGGGTGCGCTGCCTTCCGTCCCCGTGCTCATGCTCGCCACGGGCGTTGTTGGTCTCTTCGCGGGCCCGACTTCGGCGCTTCTCGGGTTCTTCGCCTACGACCGCGTGCCCGAGTCCCGCCGCGGCGCTGCCATGGGCGCCCTTAACGCGCTGTTCTTGGTTGTCGCCCCTGCCGGTGCATTTTTCGGCTCCGTGCTCGTGTCCCTCATGGGCATCGGATCCGCCTGCCTGGTCATGACGGCCGCATGGATCGCGGTGACCTTGTTCGCGCTCACCGCTCGCTCCCTGCGCGATCTCGACGCGCCCGCGCCGAGCGAGTGGCTTGCGTCCCGCTGAGCCTGAAAATGGGTATACCGTTCCGTAGCAAAGGGCCACGACGAGATGGGAGGGGCCATGAAGTTCCGCATGTCGGCGACGCTTGCCAGCGTGCACTGCGAGGTCAACGTGACCGATCTCGAAAAGGGGACGATGTTCATCGCCCGAACCGACCCGCTTTCGGCGCCTCGGTGCACGCACCTCTACGATATCGAAGGCGTCGAGCTCGCGCACTATGCGACCACGCGCACGGATGAGAAGGATCGCGCTCATACGGTCTCGATCGACGGCGGCATCTCGTTCACGACCAAACGCTCGTTCCGCGTTCCCAGCAGCACGTGCGAGGCGGTCATCAAGGTGGGACAGATGGGGTGGACGGTTCTCACGCAGCGTGCGTGGAGCAGCCGGTTCGAGGTTCATGCCGAGGACGGCAAGGTGCTCGCCCGTGCCAAGCAGGTTCCGGCACTGCGAGGGGATGTCTACGATCTCGAGGTGCTCGACGAAGACCACGTGATAGAGATGGTGCTGATCGCCCTCATCGCACGCTCGGTTATTCGAGATGATGCGCCGAGTCCGGTTTAGCGGGTGCATCACGTTGATATATCGACATCTATCGATATGAAAGAGGCGCCGGTCCCATGGGGACCGGCGCCTTGTCACATGCCGGGGGATTCTCAACGGCTGCGCAGCAGTTTGTTTCCGTTGCGGAATACGAGATAGCTGTAGACGTAGGTAGCTATGCTGGAGGCGAGCAACGACCCCAGGAGAATCAACGGCGATGCCTGTTCATACCAGATGGAGAGTATGCCTCCCGCGATGGTGTCGATGCCGGAGATGACGAACGCCGTACCGCAGAAGCGGTGGGTGAGACGCCAGTTCCATTCGTCGTGGAGCGCCCAGGGGGTCTTGAAACCGAACGTGTAGTTGTGCTTGATCTTGGGCATGTAATTGCCCAAGAGGACGAAGCCCATGCCGAGCACCAGGGTCGCGATCGTGCCTATGGGGCTGCCGTTTTCGGGCAGGAGGCCGAACACGGTGAGCTCGGAGGTCCAGGTTATGCCGACCATGAAGAGCGTGAATGCGACGGTGAAGCCGCTGTAGAACGACCCCATGCGCATGTACGCCTGAGCGCGCGGATCCATGCCGGGGAGATAGCGGAGCATGACCAGCAGCAGGAGCGGCAGCGCGTCGAGTCCGAGGATCGCGGCGCGCCCGGTGTATCCGTTGACGTTGCCGGCGCTGTCCCAGTGCGTGGGGATCATCTCGGGCATGTGGGGCAGGAGCACGAGATGGCCGATGAGGCTTGCGATGCACACCGCGACGAGCGCAAGGAAGGTCCGACGGCCGATGGGGTCGATCCTGGCCGGGGCCGTCTCATTGGTCTTCGCCGCGCGTCCGGTGGGCGCCTGCGAGGGGTCGAGGTGCTTATCGTTCATGCTCTTCGCTCCTATCGGTGAATGTGTACAGCCAGGTCATGAGGTCCTGCAGGACAGAGGTGTTCAAGCTGTAGATGATGTTTTGGCCGTCTCGCTCGGCGTCGATCATGCCCGCCGTTTTGAGGATGCCCAAATGGTGGCTGAGCGACGGCTTGGTCATATCGAAGTGCGCGGCTATCTCGCCGGCGGTAAGATCCCTGCCGCGCAGAAGCTCGAGGATGTGCCTGCGCGTTGGGTCGGCGAGCGCCTTAAAGGCTTCTCCTCCCATACCGTCTCCTTAGTGTCCCGTGGGTGTGCTCGGGGCCTCGCGGCGGGGCGGCGCCGGCACCGCACGTGGCCGCCCGGCGGCTGGATGGACGCATCGGCCCCGGGTTGATCGTTAGATAATTAGACATCCATCTAATAATTGAGTCAAGAACTATTTAGACAAATTTCTAATCATCTATACGAACTGGATGAAAGGGGAGATGGCCCCGTCATCACCGGCGGTGGCGCCGGCAGACTTCGCAGATCGGGGCGTACAGGAAGCGCGGCACCGGGCACGGGGCGATGATGAGGTCCGATGAGTTTTGCCGGGGAAGGGCGCTCACGCCGCAGCTCGAGCGTATGGCGGCGATGAGCATGTCGATCGCCTCGGAGCGGCGGCGCCGCAGGCAGCCCATGCGCGGGCCGTGCGCCGAGGCGCTCACGAGCAGACCACCGCCCACGGCGATGCCGCCACCCCAGGGAACTCCCGCCTCACGGCAGGCGGAGCCGAGGCTCTCGAGTGCCGCGCGGGCTTTGATGAAGCCGTGCTCATCCGCGCACGCGATCGCGTACAGCAAAGGCGTGCGCTCATGCCCGGCATGCTCATCGTCGTGCAGATGCTCGCAAAGGGATTTCCAGGTGCGGTCGGCCTCCGCATCGGCGGGAGAAAGGGTGTAGATGCATGAGTCGATGGCGCGCGCCCCACCGTATGCGGGCAGGGGTATGTGGTGCTCGTAGACGTCGAGCGCTTCGAGCAGGTCGCGGGAGAGGTGGTCGAGGCACGTATGAGGGTCGGACAGCCCCGCATCCACGAGGGCGAGTCTGACGGGGAGCGGCGTGAGGGGGTCGAGGGACTCCTTGCGATCGGCGGCCTCTGACATCGTTTTAACCTTTCTGCGCGCGTGTGCCCCGACTACTGTACCCGCTTTCACCGGCGGGACGCCCGACGATGCAGTATGCTGGGAGACTGCCATATCGACGCGCGTCGGACCCGGTTGCGTCCGCGCCGCGCGTCTCGCATTGCGTTCGGACTGTGGGGGCCGCCGGTGTATTCGACTCTGTATCTCGTGCGTCACGGTCAGACGGTGTTCAACACCCGCCTGCTCATCCAGGGTCGCTGCGACTCACCGCTCACGGACCTGGGTCGCGAGCAGGCCCGTGCCGCGGCGCTGTGGCTGGGTGAGCGCGGCGTGCGCTTCGACGCGGCGTTCAGCTCGCCCGCCGAGCGCGCGTGCGGCACGATGGAGCTGCTGTGGGGCGGTGCGTACCAGCGTCTCGAGGGATTGCGCGAGCGGTCGTTCGGCGATCTCGAGGGCACCGACGTGCTGGCCCTGCCCAAGCCCATGGGGGATTACCCCGTGCCGTTCGGAGGCGAGCCGGAGTCGGAGCTCGAGGAGCGCCTCACCTCGACGCTTGCGGCGGTGATGCGCGGGGCCTATGGGGAGGGGCCGGACTCCGGGCCCGGGGTTGCGCCACCCGGTCGGGCGATCGCATCGCGCAACCCCGTGCCCGGTCGCACGGACGCGCCGGTCGAACCCTGTGCGGTGCGCCCGTTCGACGAGGGCGCACCGCGCTCGGGCAACGTGCTCGCGGTGAGTCATGGCGCGGCTTGCAAGGCGTTCGCCCGTGCTTGGGAGCATACCGCCGAAGTCGAGATCCCCAGTCCCTTCCCCAATTGCTGCGTGCTCGTGTACCGCTTTGACGGGGCGTCGTTCACGCTGGTCGAGGCGGCCGACCCGGCGGCTCATTTGGGCGGGGAGGGGCTGCCCATCTAACCGATGGGCCATGCGATGGGCGCGGGTTCTCCCGCCTCGGTTTTCCATCGGGTACGAGCTCTGCCCAGGTCGGGCGCCCCGTCTTAAAGGGGCGCCCCCCCCGGTCGGGCGAGGCGAGGGGGCATGTGTGCAAGCTGTGCACGCGCCTTCGATCTCAACGGCCGTATTGACGCGGGCGGTGCCGGCTGCGATACTACCAAACGCACACGCACGATTGCTGCCAGAGACAGCCGGTTCCCGCGTGCCCGCGCAAGCGAGCGCAACGGAGTAAAGGGGAGACCCGCCAGCCGAGGTGGTTGAGTAGCACTTGTCTTCTCGCCCCCGTCGCTCAAGCAGCGCGGGGGTTTTCTTTTTCGAGGCATGCCCCCGCCCACATCCTGGCGGTCGTGCCCGGAAAAGAAAAAGAAGGAGGTGTACCACATGCCAAAGCAGTACAAGATCGATGCAGTTGCCGAGATCGAGTCCAAGGTCGAGTCCAACGCCGGCGTTTTCGTCGTGAGCTACAACGGCCTCACCGTTCTTCAGGCTCAGGAGCTTCGCAAGCAGCTCCGTGAGGCCGGTGCTCAGATGAAGGTTTACAAGAACAACCTCGTCCGCATCGCCCTGGAGAACAAGGAGCAGCCGAACCTGGACGAGATGCTGGTCGGCCCGCTCGCCTACGTGTTCTTCGAGGAGGAGCCCGTCAGCGCCGCCAAGGTGCTCAAGGAGTTCGCCAAGAAGTCCAAGGGCGTCCTGGAGATCAAGGGCGGTATCTCTGACGGTCAGGCTGTCACCGCTGCCGAGGTCGACGCCATCGCCGAGCTCCCCAGCAAGGATCAGCTCCTGGGTCAGATCGCCGGTCTCATCAACGGCTTCGCTCGCGACATCGCTGTCTGCGTCAACGGCGTTTCCTCTGGTCTCGCCCGCACCGTTCAGCAGATCTCCGAGCAGAAGGCGGCCTAGTCGGCGGCCTTCCCGCGGCCGCTTGACGGTCGCACACCTGGCGCATGACGCGCCGTACTTTAGTTTTGATCTCCCTGTCGAACGCAGGGAAACCGAAAGGACTTAGAAATGGCTAAGCTTACCACCGATGAGATCATCGAGGCTCTGAAGGAAATGACCCTGCTCGAGGCTTCCGAGCTCGTCAAGGCTATCGAGGACACCTTCGGCGTTTCCGCCGCCGCTCCCGCCGCCGTCGTGGCCGGCCCTGTCGCCGCCGCTGAGGAGGCCGAGGAGAAGACCGAGTTCGACGTCGTGCTCGAGGGCTTCGGCGACAACAAGATCCAGGTCATCAAGGTCGTCCGCGAGCTCACCTCCCTCGGCCTGAAGGAGGCCAAGGAGGTCGTCGAGAACGCTCCCAAGGCCGTCATCGAGGGTGCCAAGAAGGAGGACGCCGAGGCCGCCAAGGAGAAGCTCGAGGCTGCCGGCGCTGCCGTTACCCTGAAGTAGTTTCCATGCAGGTGAATCACCTGCGGTCTACTTGAGCCCCATCGGACTCATGTAAGCGGGATCCACGTTCGTGGGTCCCGCTTTTTTTTCTCAAGTGGCGGCCCATGGCGGCCCATGGCGGGGCATTGCGGCATACTTGCGGGATATCCGTGTGGAATTCGATAAATCGTTCCCAGACGAGTAACATAGTTAAATGTATGCACATTGCGCATTTTTGGTTCGCGTGCGATGAGCGCGCGTCGTGCTGAAA
>JAHHSP010000090.1 GCA_020025115.1 Collinsella sp.
TCATGGAGGCGGCGGCCTTCTTGCCGGCGCCCATGGCGAGGATGACGGTGGCGGCACCGGTCACGATGTCACCGCCGGCCCATGCACAAGTCATCTGCATTTTTCAGCATCAAGCGGAGTTCTTCGAGAGTGTTCACATCGCACTTTTTAAATGCATGGTGCAGATGACTGTTGACGGTCGATTTTGACACAACCAGTCGCTCCGCGATCTGGGCGGCATCGAGTCCATCTGTTACCGCCGCGAGCACAAGCTTTTCTGCACGAGTCAGCTCAATGCCTCGGGGTTTAAGGGACAAGGCGACCGCCTCTGGCGTATCGAGAGACAAAAAAGAAGATCGTGCAAGGACGATACGCCGCACCTCTACTTCCGCCAGGGCCATAAACGCTATCCCAAATGCAAAAGTAAGCCACTGCGCTCCTTTAAAAACGCGGATCTCGCTCATAGCGATCCCGCAGCCGACGCCAACTATCAGTGCCGAGCATGTGAGGAACAAAAAGGCATCTGTAGCGAGCTCCAGCTTCGCTTCCAGTTGCTGGAACAGACTGGCGATGCCAATTAACAGCGTGAAGAAAGCGCTCGGAAGGAAGATCGTCCAGACAGATGACGCCCATGGAATCGCATCAAGCGCTTTCGCGCATACAAACGCAAAGCATGCCGCCGCCCCTGCGAGGGCCCCTGCATATCGCGAATCCCATCGAAGATTGAACTTTCTGCCGCGTTCGCCCCTGAGAATGAACGGAAGGGAACGCAGGTACAGAATTGTGGCAAAGGTGGCAATCACGCTTATCGTGGTGATCAGCGCCCAAAGGCTTGTGCCCAAGTGCCATAGCACCAAATAGCCGGAGAGTGTTAGTGCTCCCGATGTGGCGGCGGCGGGCATGTTGAGGCCCTTGCCGGAAGGGGACACATTTATGAATACAAGGCCAACGGAGCCGGTCAGCATAGTTGCCCATACGAGCGCGCCAAGACCGTGATGAACCGCCTGCCAGCTCAGCGTCCCATCAGCAAGAGAAAAACAACGAGTCGATTCTATGATGTACAGCAGACCGCAAACCGCTGCCGCAGCCTCGTGCTCCACTGCCGTCACCCTTTTTCGTGCAAACTTGCAAGCGGTCATGAGCAAAAGGCCAATAAGCAGCATGGCGACAACAAGTCCCGCTTCCTGTTCCTTGAGCAGGAAGATCGCTGAATCCCATTTGAGCACAAGTAGCGCCGTATGCATCGCGATACTTGCCAAAGAGATTCCAACGCATATCGATCCCAGCTTCCTCTTTTCGCTCAGTCTCGTGTGGGCAGCCTCGGCTTCATCGGGAATGAGATCGACATCGCCAATCGTCGATTCAAGCAGGGCTCTTGCGGCACATTCGCCGCTTGTCCCGATCTTATCGAAAAGGCGGCGCCTATACGTCCCCACGGCCGATCGGGACAGGCCAAAGCGCTCCGCCGTCTCAGAGACCGTTAGGCGTGCCATAAGGGCAAGCGCCACTTGGGCTTCTCGATCGCTGAGGCCAAATGGAGCAAGGGCGTCTCTGATGGGCGCTGAAAGGTCGGGAACACGGGTGGATTGCGAAGGGCCGTGGCGCTCGCGGGGACTTTTTACCGGCTTATGACCACCCAACATCGCCAATCCACCCGATTCTAATTACGAAGAGCTTAGAGCATCTAAAATGCCGGAATAAGGACGTTAAGCACAATGTACAGTAAGATGCCGAACGCGAGGCCGAGGATGGCTAAACGCGCCAAACGCTTGCCTTCACTGGTGTCCTTCATGATTGCCTCCATTCGCCTCAATAATCTGGGGGACTATTTCCTCGTCAAACTCGGATAAGTCGTTTATCTCGACGCAGACAATCTCATCTGCCTTAACTATAAACAAAGCCGGATAGTAGTCAAAGTGTGGAAGCGTGTCTTCGAGCCATTGCCTATCCTCCTCTGACGGCTTTTCGGGAAACTCCAGCTCGTACACGACCATGCCGCCCAGGCGATTGGGGCCCTCTTCAAGCTCGCGTAGCGTCTCGCAGTGTATGCATGTTTCCTCCTTAGAAACGAGGGCTGACGATGCCTTGGGCCCTGCATCTTGTCTGAAACTATGCTCCCATTCGTTCAATTTGTATGTAGTACAGAGTGATGAAGAAGCACTTGGTTGCTTCTGGCTTGCCATGCAATGTGACCAACAGGCTTAAAGCGCCCGTACTCATCCTGATCGAAAGGTAATCTAAAGGCGCATTCCTTCTTAACAAAAGGCGCTCGCCGTACCTCATGGTCCGACGAGCGCCCTGTCAAGCACAGACATGTTGTGGTGGGAGCGCGGTTACTCTTCCAGCAGCGCCTTCTTCATGGAGGCGGCGGCCTTCTTGCCGGCGCCCATGGCGAGGATGACGGTGGCGGCGCCGGTCACGATGTCACCGCCGGCCCACACCTTGGGGTTGGAAGTGCGGCCGTCTTCGTCGGCATCGATGAGGCCCCAGCGGTTGAGCTCGACGTCGGCGCAGAGCTTGGCAAAGGGGTTCGCCATGGTGCCGATGGCGGTGATGGCAACGTCGCAGGGGATTTCGAAGGCGGAGTCCGGAACCGGCACGGGGCGGCGACGGCCGGAGGCATCGGGCTCGCCGAGCTCCATGCGCTCCAGTTTGACGGTGGACACGAAGCCGTCCTCGCCCTTGGTGAACTCGAGGGGGTTCACGAGCTCGAGGATGTGAACGCCCTCTTCCTTGGCGTGATGGACCTCGGCCAGACGTGCGGGCATCTCGGCCTCGGTGCGGCGGTAGGCCAGCGTCACGCTGTCGGCACCCAGGCGCAAGGCGGTGCGGGCGGCGTCCATGGCGACATTGCCGCCGCCGAACACCACGACGTTCTTGCCCTGGCGGATCGGGGTGTCGTAGACGGGGAAGTCGTATGCGTGCATGAGGTTGGTGCGCGTGAGGTACTCGTTGGCGCAGTACACGCCGGGCAGGTTCTCTCCCGGGACCTTGAGGAAGCGGGGGAGTCCGGCGCCCACGGCGAGATACAGGGCGTCGAAGCCCTCCTCGTTGAAGAGCTCCTCGGCGTCGAACAGGCGGCCGGCGACGGAGTTGTACTCGAACTTGACGCCGAGCTGCTCCAGGCCGTCAATCTCACGCTTGACGATCTTCTTGGGCAGGCGGAACTCGGGGATGCCGTAGGTCAACACGCCGCCGCCGGTGAAGAAGGCCTCGAACACGGTGACGTCGAAGCCCTCGCGGGCGAGTTCGCCGGCGCAGGCGATGCCGGAGGGGCCGGAGCCCACGATGGCGACCTTCTTGCCGTTTTTGGGCTTGCACTGGGGGGCGCGGCCGACCTCGGCCGCCATGTCGCCCACCATGCGCTCGAGCTGACCGATGGCCACGGCCTCGCCCTTGCGGCCGAGAATGCACTTGCCCTCGCACTGGTTCTCCTGCGGGCATACGCGGCCGCAGACGGAGGGCAGCAGGTTGTCGCCCTTGATGGTCTCGAGCGCGCCGGCCCAGTCCTCATCGCGGATCTTGGAGATGAATCCCGGGATGTTCACGCCGACGGGGCAGCCCTGCATGCACAGGGGCTTCTTGCAGTCGAGGCAGCGGTTGGCCTCGGCGACGGCATCTTCCTTGGTGAAACCCGTGTCGACCGGGCGGAAATCGCAGGCGCGCTCGGCGGCCGGCTCCTCGTTCGGGGCGGTGCGGGGAGCGCCGATGTTCGGGCGATACTTCTTTACTTCTGGCATGCGCAGGCCTCCTCATGGCGCTTGGTGGAAACGGCCTCTTCGCCGCGATAGCTGGCCTGACGCGCGGCCAGGTCGTCCCAGTCGACGGCGCTGGCGTCGAAATCGGGGCCGTCGACGCAGGCGAACTTGGTCTCGCCGCCCACCTCGACGCGGCAGCAGCCGCACATGCCGGTGCCGTCGACCATGATGGGGTTGAGGCTGGCGATGATCGGGATGTTGTGCTCGTGGCAGGTGAGGGAGGAGAACTTCATCATCGGCACGGGCCCCACGCAGAAGGCGTGGTCGATGGAATCGGTCTCGCACAGGCGCGCGAGCGGCAGGGTCACGACGCCCTTCTCGCCCATGGAGCCGTCGTCGGTGGTGACGAACAGGCCGGCGAGCGGCAGCGCGTCGAACTGCTCATGCAAGATGAGGAGGTCCTTGGTGCGTGCGCCCATGATCACGTAGACGTTCTTGCCCTGTTCGCAGAGCATGCGCGCCACGGGGTAGGCGATGGCGAGGCCCACGCCGCCGCCGATGACGGCCACGGAGTCGCCCTCGACCTCGGTGGGCTGGCCCAACGGGCCGGTGATGTCGCGAATGAAGTCGCCCTCGTTGAGTTCGGAGAGACACCGCGTGGTCTTGCCCACCACCATGAAGATGAACTCGATCCAGCCCTCCTCCGCATTCCAGTTGGCGAAGGTGAACGGCACGCGCTCGCCCGTCTCGTCGATGCGCACCATCAGGAACTGGCCGGCGTGAGCCTTTTTGGCCATCCTCGGGGCGTGGACGCGGAACTCGAAGACCTTCTCCGAGAACTGCGTCTTCTTCAGGATTTCAAACATAGAACCCCTCTCTGATTAGCCGGAGCGTCGTATGCGCAGGCCACGCAAGCGAAATGCCCCGATTGCAACCTCTTATGCGTGCGCATAAGGCGAAACTGCGCACACGTTATCAAGTATACCCCGCGGTTCTGCATGCAAGCCTTTCCCGCCTGTCTTTCGGGCAAGCGGTAAAACGTTTTTCGGCGGGCGAAGGTGTGATGAAAAGAAGGACGCCGACCTCGACACAGGGATTGTCCCCGAGTCGAGGTGCCGGAGGCGCTGGCGTCAGTGCCTGCCGTTGGCGTTCGCGCCGCCGTTGACATGGTCGCGCGCGAACACGACGCCGCGAGTCACGGCGAGCGCCGCGGCCTCGGCGGCTTGGTGCGTCATGATCTCGAAGTCCTCGGCCTCGCGCGAGCGCAGCTGCTTGAGGACGAAGTCGGCCACGGGCATGCGGCCCGGGGGATTGCCGATGCCGGCGCGGATGCGCGAGAAGTCGCGGCTGCCGAGCTTGTCGATGATGGAACGCAGGCCGTTGTGCCCGGCGTGCCCGCCGCCCACCTTCACGCGCACGTCGCCCGCGGGGATATCGAGCTCGTCGTGGATGACGAGCAGCTCCTCGGGTTTGACCTTGTACTGCGCGCAGAGCTTGGAGATGGGACCGCCGCTCGTGTTCATGTAGGACTGGGGTTTGACCAGAACAACCTCGCGCTTGCCGCTCTCGGCTTCGGCATCGTTGACGTCGATGACGGCGACCTCGGCGCCAGCCTGGTTCTTCCAATACCTGACACCTGC
>JAHHSP010000091.1 GCA_020025115.1 Collinsella sp.
GGGCGGCGCGCACATCAAAGCGATGAACCCGGCTGCGGCCTACGCGCGCGTGCGGGTCTCCTCAACGACCTTGGCGATGAACTCGTCGATGCCCATCGGGACGGTCTCGTTGGAACGGTCGCGCACGGAGATGTTGCCCGCCTCGACCTCCTTCTCGCCCAAGATCAGCATGTAGGGCACGCGGTCGACGCCGCGGGCCTCGCGGATCTTGTAGCCGATCTTCTCGTCGCGGTCGTCGCACACCACGCGGATACCGGCGGCCTCGAGGCGCTCGGTGACCTGGTGGGCGTAATCGCGGCTCTTCTCGGACACGGGCAGGACCTTGACCTGCATGGGCGCGAGCCACACCGGGAACTTGCCGGCATAATGCTCGATCAGGATGCCGATGAAGCGCTCGATGGAGCCGAAGCACACGCGGTGCAGCATGATGGGGCGCTTCTTCTCGCCGTCGGCATCCACGTAGGTGAGGTCGAAGTTCTGCGGCATCTGGAAGTCCAGCTGCACGGTACCGCACTGCCAGGTGCGACCGAGGGAGTCCTCCAGATGGAAGTCGATTTTGGGACCGTAGAAGGCGCCATCGCCCTCGTTGACCACATAATCCATGCCGAGTTGGCCAAGCGCGACCTTGAGCCCCTCCTCGGCGGCGGCCCAATCCTCATCGGAGCCCATGGAATCATCGGGGCGGGTGGAGAGCTCGACATGGTACTTGAAGCCGAACTTCTGATAGACGGAGTCGATCAGGCGCACGACGCCCACGATCTCGTCGGTGAGCTGCTCGGGCGTGACGAACAGATGCGCGTCGTCCTGGCTGAAGCAGCGGACGCGGAACAGGCCGTGCAGGGCGCCCTTGAGCTCATGGCGATGCACCAGGCCGATCTCGCCGGCGCGGATGGGCAGCTCGCGATAGCTATGCGGCTTGGAACCGTACACGAGCACGCCACCCGGGCAGTTCATGGGTTTGATGCAGTACTCCTCGTCGTCGATCATGGTGGAGTACATGTTGTCCTTGTAATGGTCCCAGTGACCGGACGTGAGCCACAGGCTCTTGTTCATGATCTGCGGCGTGGAGATCTCGACATAACCGGCCTTGTGATGGATCTCGCGCCAGTAATCGAGCAGGGTGTTCTTGAGGACCATGCCGTTGGGCAGGAAGAACGGGAAGCCGGGGGCCTCGTCGCGCATCATGAACAGGTCCATCTCGCGGCCGATGCGACGATGGTCGCGCTTCTTGGCCTCCTCGAGGAAGGTGAGGTGCGCCTCCAGCTCGTCCTTGGTGGCGAAAGCCGTGCCGTTGATGCGCGTGAGCATCTTGTTGTTGGCGTCGTTTTTCCAGTAGGCGCCGGACACCCCGGTGAGTTTGAAGGCCTTGAGGGCCTTGGTGTAGGTGAGGTGCGGGCCGACGCACATATCGATGTAGTCGCCCTGCTGGTAGAAGGTGATGCGAGCGTCGTCGGCCAGATCGCCGATGTGCTCGACCTTGTACTTCTCACCGCGCTCCTCCATGAGGGCGATGGCCTCCTCGCGAGGCAGCTCGAAAACCTGGAACTTGAGATTCTCCTTGACGATCTTCTTCATCTCGGCCTCGATGGCGGGCAGATCGTCCTCGGAGATCTTCTTATCGCCAAGATCGACGTCGTAATAGAAGCCGTTGTCGGTCGCGGGGCCGTAGGCGAAATCGGCCTCGGGGTAGAGGCGCTTGATGGCCTGGGCCATGATGTGGGCGGCGGAGTGGCGGATGACGCGCTGGGCCTCGTCGGCCTCGACCTCGGCCACGGAGCCGTCGTTGTACAGTGCCTTCATATCTATACCTTTCCGATACGGTGCAGTACCTCTGTAACTTTTCCAGTGTACCCGTTTGGCCGCGCATCTGGGCCTCCAATCGAGGAGAGTCCGGGAAGCACGGAATAGGAACGCACCCGCCATCCGAAGGGTGGCGGGTGCGAGACGGCGCGGTTCATCGGCCCCGTGCGACGCACGGGACGGACTCGCGCCTATTGGATGTGGGTTCGGCAGAAGGGGCAGACCTTCCAGTGCGCCTCCAGCGGGCGCTTGCACGTGGGGCAGACGTTGCGGACCTGGGTGTTGCACACCGGGCAGACGATGAAGTCCTTCTCGATGGTGGTGCCGCAGTTGGGGCAGCTGCCGTACTGGGCGAGCTGACGCTCGCGCAGCGCCATGTCGAGCTCCTGCTCCTCGCGGTCCGCCACATATGATGCCGGGCGCATCACGATATAGGCCAGAAGGCCGACGATCGGGATGAGGGCGAGCAGGCCCCAGGCCCAAAACGCCTGGACGCCGCGGCGCTTCGCATCGATGAAGACATACACGACGGAGAGCAGGTAGAGGGCGACCACGAAGGCGATGAAACCGTACATGGCGATCATCAGCTGCGGGGACATGAGCTCCTCGATGTATTTGGACATGAACCTTACCTTTCAGCCGGTTGCGAGATGCAAAGCTGTTCACAATCGCCCGGTATTGTATACCACCCTCCACTTCCCCGCATGCCCGAGCCCGGTGCGCACGCGAACGACACAGTGCCTCCCAGGGCGGAACCGGGCCGCTTGCGGGCCCAGGCGGCCGCTTGCCCGATTTGGGCTGAAGTCGGCGCACGTCAGGCGTAGCATGGTTTGGCGGCGCGTCGCCCACGGCACCTCGGCAAAGACGGGTCCGGGCCGACCCGCCCAGATGGGAGCTCACCATGCAAGCAAGATATGACATCGCCATCGTGGGCGCGGGCATCACCGGATGCGCGATCGCGCGCCAGCTCTCCCGCTTCGACAAGACGCTATGCCTCATCGAGGCGGGCGATGACATCGCCCTCGGGGCCACGAAGGCCAACGGCGGCCTGGTCCACGCCGGATACGACCCCGCGCCCGGGACGATGAAGGCGAAGATGAACGCACGCGGATGCGAGCTGTACGGGCAGTGGTCCGAGGAACTCGGATTCCCGTTCCGCCGCACGGGTTCGCTCGTGCTCGGCTTCTGCGACGAGGACCTCGCCGCCCTCGAGCGGCTGCGCGTGGGCGGCCTCGCCAACGGTGTCCCCCATCTCGAAATCGTCGGCCACGAGCGCATCGCCGAATTGGAGCCGCGCGCCAATCCGGACGCCGTCTGGGCGCTGTGGTGCCCCTCCACCGGCTACGTCGATCCGTTCGAAGTCGCCATAGCGGCGGCGGAGAACGCCGTCGCCAACGGCGCCACCTTCATGCGCGGTGCCCCGGTAAAGGCCATCGACCGCCCGGACGAGGGAGGGTTCGTCCTCTCGACGCCCAAGGGGGACGTCCATTGCTCGGTCTTGATCAACGCCGCGGGCAGCGGGGCGGGCGAGATCTCGCGCATGGCCGGCGACCGAGGGCTGCGCATGGCGTGGCGCCAAGGCAACATCGCCGTGCTCGACAAGGAACCCCGCGCCCTCATGCCGCTCTATCCGCTACCGACCGCGGTGTCCAAGGGCGTCATCGTCACGGGAACCGTGCACGACAACACGGTCATCACCGCCACCGCCGAGATGCGAGAGCAAGGCGATAAGGACACGTACGCCGGCGATGTCGAGGCCCTGCTCTCCGGCGCGCGCAAACTCGTGCCCGATCTCGATACCCGCCGCATCGTCCGCACCTTCGCGGGGGGACGCGCCGTGCTCGAAGACACGAACGACTTCCTCATCGAGGCCTCCGGGGCCGCACCCGGCCTGTTTCACGCCGCGGGCATCCAGTCCCCCGGCGTCGCGAGCGCACCGGCGGTGGCCGAGCGCATGGAGCGGCTCCTTCGCGAAGCGGGCATCGATCTCGTCGAACGCGCCGATTGGAACCCCATCCGCCGCATGCCGGACGACTTCGACCTCGCCTCTCTCGAACGCAAGGAGGAGCTCATCGAGACTGACCCGGCATGGGGGCGTGTCGTATGCCGCTGCGAGACGGTGCCGGAGGCCGAGATCGTCGCCGCCATCCACCGTCCTCCGGGCGCCGTCTCGGTCGAGGGCGTCAAGCGCCGCTGCCGCGCCGGCATGGGACGCTGCCAGAGCGGCTTCTGCCAGAGCCGCGTCGTGGAGATCCTCGCCCGCGAGCTCGGGGTCGACCCCTCCGACGTCATGCTGGAAGACGTGGGTTCGTGGATCGTCGACGGACCGCTCAAGAACCCGGGCGCCCCCGCGGGCGCCATCATCGAGGAGGGCCGCTAGCATGACCCAGGTCAGCACGCGCGATTACGATGTCGTCGTCATAGGCGGCGGTCCCGCGGGCATGGGGGCCGCCCTCGCAGCGCACGAAGCCGGCGCATCGACCGTCATCATCGAACGCAACGGGCACCTCGGCGGCATCCTGCGCCAGTGCATCCATCCCGGCTTCGGCCTCACCCATTTCAAAGAGGAGCTCACCGGGCCCGAGTACGCCCAGCGCTTCATCAACCGCGTGCGCGAGGCCGGCATCGACGTCATGCTCGGGTCCATGGTGCTCGGCATCGATGAGGGCGGTCGCGAGGGATCGGCGCACGACGTCACCGTCATGGGCGAGGACGGCATGGTCCGCCTCACCTGTCGCTCGGTGGTGCTCGCCATGGGCTGCCGCGAGCGCACCCGATCCGAGATCAAGATCCCAGGCAGCCGTCCCGCCGGCGTGTACACCGCGGGCCTCGCCCAGCGCTACATCAACATCGAGAACTTGCGCCCCGGGCACCGCGTCGTGATATTGGGCTCGGGCGACATAGGCCTCATCATGGCGCGGCGATGCGCTCTCGAGGGCCTCGAAGTCGAGGGTGTCTACGAGCTCATGCCCTACGCCAACGGCCTGCACCGCAACATCAAGAACTGCCTGGATGACTTTGGGATCCCGCTGCACCTGTCCACCACGGTCACCCGTGTGATCGGACGGAACCGCGTGGAGGCCGTCGAGGTCTCACGCGTGGACGAGGACCTCTCCCCCATTCCCGGAACCGAGCGCACCGTTCCCTGCGACACGCTGCTGCTCTCCGTGGGCCTCGTCCCCGAAAACGAGCTCGCCCGCTCCGCCGGGGTCGACATCGACCCGCGCACGCGCGGCGCGCGCGTGAATGAGGACCTGCAAACCAGCGTCGAGGGCATCTTCTCCTGCGGTAACGTCCTGCATGTGCACGATCTCGCCGACAACGTCACCGCCGAGGCCGCGCGAGCGGAGGCGGCCGCGGCCGCACATGCCCTCGGCACCGCGAAGTCCGCCGCCCCCTGTGAACCGATCGCACTCGAACCCGGCGGCATGGCCGGCTATATCGT
>JAHHSP010000092.1 GCA_020025115.1 Collinsella sp.
TTTCCCCCACGGGCTGGGTGGAGCAGCGCTATTTGCCGGAGGGGTTGGAACGTGGGGCATTTTGGCGGCCCAGCGGCCGTGGTTGGGAGCAATGGCGGGCGGAGAACGGTCCGCGCTAGCCAAGGGCCTTGTTTGCGCCCGGCCCTTGTGGGGTATCATCAGGCTTACGTGTGTCGCTCGTTTGCAATGGAGGCTTCTATGGGACCTATGCAGATCGTCCTTGTCGTGCTCGCCCTGGTCGGCGTTTGGGCCGTCGCGGAGCTTGCGCTCACCCTGCACCGCGCCCGAGATGTCGTGTCCTCGCTCGACAAGACGGTTGAGCGGGTCAACAGCACCA
Organism: Collinsella sp.; assembly: GCA_020025115.1. GTDB lineage: Bacteria > Actinomycetota > Coriobacteriia > Coriobacteriales > Coriobacteriaceae > Collinsella. The sequence goes on from JAHHSP010000092.1 coordinate 338, forward strand.
TCGAGGAGGCGCGCCCGGTCGTCGCCAAGCTCGACGGCGTCGTCGATGAGCTCCAGCCTGCGGTCGCCCAGGTTGAACCGCTGCTCAAGCAGGCCACCGTCGCCGTCGAGGCGCTGTCCGCCGATCTCATCGAGGTCAACGGCGTCCTGCGCGACGTCTCCACGGTGAGCGGAGCCGCCAGCAGCGCCTCCAACGCCGTCACCGAGTTTGCGGATGCGGCGTCCGGCAAGGTCCAAAGGCTGCTCAACCGTGGCCACAAGGCCGTTGCACCCAAGGCCGTCGAGTCCGCCGCGCGCGATGCCGAGCTCGACTCCGAGTCCGGGATGGGATGCGCCGAGGCGCCCGCGCCCGATCTCGAGCCGCAAGACGAGCCCCGCACCTACTTCACCTACAACCCCGGCGAGGGAGACCACCGATGAAAAATCCCACTACCATCTCACTTGCCGTTTCGTGTGATCCCAACCTGGCGCGTCTCGTTCGCATGACCGCGGCGAACGTCGCCACGCTCTCATCCATGTCGGTCGAGTGCGTCGAGGACATTCGCATGGCGGCGGAGGAGGCGTTCATCTATGCTTGCGCCACCTCGCCCGACGAGGCCCTCGTCATCGATTTTGAGGTAGATCCCACGCGAGTGGGCATGACGTTCACGCTCGAGGCCGATGCCTTTGCGGAACCCTCCGGCGAGGATCCCGCCGCCGCTTACGCCGACTTGATCCTCGGCTCCGTCTGCGATGTCTATCAGAAGGTCGAGTCTCCCGCCCGTCTCGTGCTCGAAGTGAAGGCGGATGTCGATGACCTCTAGGACCTCGGGTAAGAGCGCTTGGGATAAGGAGAAGACCCGCGAGCTCTTCCGTCGATTCAAGGAGGAGGGGGATATGGACGCGCGTGAGAAGCTCGTCATGTCCCATCTGAATCTCGTGCGCTTCATCGCAAATAAATTCAAGAACAGGGGAGAGCCCATCGACGACCTGGTCCAAGTCGGGTATCTCGGCCTCCTCAAGGCCATCGACCGTTTCGACCCCAGCCGCGGGCTCGAATTCACGACGTTCGCCACGCCCACCATCATGGGGGAGATCAAGCGTCATTTCCGCGACAAGGGCTGGTCGGTCCGCGTGCCGCGTCGTTTGCAGGAGCTCTCCGCCAAGGTCAACCAGGCCACGGACACGCTCACCTCGCAGCTGCAGCGCTCTCCGACCATCTCCGAGATCGCCGATTACCTCGACGCCACGGTGGATGAGGTCCTTGAGGCCATGGAGTCTTCCTCCGCGTATAGCTCGGTCTCGCTCGAGGCCCCATCCGGCGCCGACGACGATGACACCCCTTCGGTCATCGACCGGTATGCGACCGAGGATTCCGATCTGGCGTTCACGGACGACCGCATCATCATCGAGGAGGCCCTCGCGAGCTTCTCCCCGAGGGAGCGCGACGTCATCGAGATGCGCTTCCTCAAGGGCATGACGCAGATCGAGATTGCCGAGAAGCTCGGCATCTCGCAGGTCCAGGTCAGCCGCCTGCTGCGCCGCACGCTCAAGAAGATACAGGACAAGATCGACCCCGAAGGGGTCATGACCGGTTAAGCCCGGCGGCCGCGACGCCTGCGGCCATGCGCCGGATGCATAAGGGGGACCATGAAGCACGACATCGCCCGCGCCGAGCGCGTCATGCGCACGACGTTTTTGAATATATGGATCGTCATCGGAGCGATTATCATCTGCGCGGTGGTGTTCCAGCTCATCGGGTCGCTGTCCAGCGTCCTGATCTTCCTCTCGGTGGGCGCGATTTCCGCCTTCATGGCTTCTCCGATCGTGAATTTCCTCCAGCGCCGCGGCCTTCCGCGCGGCGCCGGCGCCCTCATCGGCCTGCTCATCGTTATCGTGGGTTTCGTCTTGCTGTTCGCCCTGGTGATCCCCATGTTCACCGGCCAGCTCATTGATCTCCTGCGCGATGCCCCGGCAAAGCTCGCCGCGCTGAGCTCCTGGGCCATGCGCATGGAGAGCGAGTTCGCCATTGTCGAGCATCTGAACGATGTGGTGAACATCGAATCATTGTTCGACTCCGCGCAGAATATGATCAATCAGGCGCTCTCGGGGCTGATCGCCGCGGTCCGCGACGGTCTCGTGCCCATGGTGAACAACATCGCCTCCATGGTGTTCATCGTCTTTCTCGGGTTCGTGCTGGCTTTTTGGCTTGCATGCGACTATCCCCGCATCAATGAGGAGATCTGCCGCGTTCTGCCCGAGGATAAGGTCGACGACTACCGCCTCATGGTCGCGGTGCTCAGCCGCTCCGTGGGCGGTTACCTTCGCTCGACGTTGATAAACTCCGTCATCCAGGGATTCCTCGCGTTCGTCGGCTTCATGATCGTGGGCCACCCCTACGCCATCACGATGGGCATTCTCTCGGGCATCCTGAACGTCATCCCGGTGGTCGGTCCTTCGATCTCGGCCATCATCGCGACGCTCGTCGCCCTGGTGTACAGCCCGATCATGGCCATTTGGACCATGGCCGTGGCCATGCTTTCGCAAAATATCACCGACAACGTGATCGCTCCCAAGATCAACCAGTCCACCATGCAGGTTCATCCCGTGCTGTCGCTCACGGCCCTCGTGGTCGGCTCCACCTTCGGCGGTGCCATCGGCATGATCGTCGCATTGCCGCTCGTGGCGGCCATCAAGTCGCTGTTCATCTTTTACTTCGAGACTCGCACCGGCGAGCAGATCGTCTCTTACGAAGGCGCCCTGTTCCGCGGAGCGCCGTTCCGCGACGCGCAGGGCCAACCCGTCCCCGCGTTCGACGCGCTGGGCGACGACACGTTCGTGGCCGACTCGCAGATCCTGGCGAGCGATTCGGTGCCCGAGGCGGAGGCGCTGCCCAAGCCCGAGCTCGAGAATCCCTGGGCGAAGCTCATCGATTTCGAGATGCCCTTCTCCGTGCACGACCGGGCGGGGGATACCAAGAAACCCGAGGAAACCGACACAACTGACGACGTGCGTTAACGTATAATGGCTGGGTTTGGAAACTGTTCCCCCGGGGTGGGGACGCGAATTGAACCCAGGGAGTTTACGCATGTCCGCCGACTATCCCACCATGTCTACCGCCGAGATCCGCTCGGCCTACCTCAACTTCTTCGAGGAGCGCGGCAATAAGCTGTATGCCAGCTCATCCCTCGTCCCCGACGATCCCTCGCTGCTTCTCGCCAACGCCGGTATGAATCAGTTCAAAGAGTATTACCAGGGCAAGAAGGTCATGAAGGAGATCGGCGCTTGCTCGTGCCAGAAGTGCGTGCGCACCAATGACATCGACATCATCGGCTCCGACGGCCGTCATGCCTCGTTCTTCGAGATGCTCGGCAACTTCGCCTTCGGCGGCGTGACCAAGGAGCAGGCATGCGCCTGGGCATATGAGCTCATCACCGAGGTGTTCAAGCTCCCCAAGGAGCGCCTGCACTTCACCGTGTTCACCGACGACGACGAGACGCATGACGTCTGGCGCGCCCTCGGCGTTCCCGAGGACCACATCACGCGCCTCGGCGAAGACGACAACTTCTGGGCCGCCGGCCCCACCGGCCCCTGCGGTCCCTGCTCCGAGATCTACTTCGATCTTGGCGAGGATGTCGGCTGCGGCCGCCCCGACTGCGCCCCTGGTTGCGATTGCGATCGCTTCCTGGAGTTTTGGAACCTCGTGTTCACGCAGTTCGACCGCCAGGAGGACGGCTCCATGCCCGAGCTGCCCCACCGCAACCTCGATACCGGCATGGGCCTCGAGCGCATGGCCGCTATCATGCAGCACAAGAGCTCCTTCTTCGACGGCGACGTCATGCAGAGCCTCATCAAGCTGGGTGAGGAGATCTCCGGTAAGAGCTACGTCGACAACGAGTACACCGGCGCCTCCCGCTCCCTGCGCATCATCGCCGACCACGCCCGCTCCGTCGACTTCCTCATCTCCGACGGCGTCCTGCCCGGCAACGAGGGCCGCGGCTACGTCCTGCGCCGCCTGTTGCGCCGCGCCGTGTTCCACGGCCGCCTGCTCGGCATCGAGGATCCCTTCCTGGGCCGCTTCATCGATGCGGTGAACGACGTCATGGGCGAGGCCTATCCCAACCTCGTCGAGAGCGCCGGGCTGGTCAAGGGCATCGTGAACGCCGAGGAGGAGCGCTTCTCCACCACGCTCAACAACGGCCGCGTCTATCTCGATGAGCAGCTTGGCGCCCTGGAGCCGGGCGAGCAGCTCTCCGGCAAAGCCGCCTTCATGTTGCACGACACCTTCGGGTTCCCGATCGACCTCACCGTCGAGATCGCCGAGTCCGCCGGTCACGCCGTCGACACCGAGGGCTTCGACGCGGAGATGTCCGAGCAGAAGGCCCGCGCCCGCGCCGCCGCCAAGGGCGACGCCTGGGGCTCCTTCAACGATGTTTGGACCGAGCTCGCCGACCAGCTCCCTGCAACCGAGTTCGTCGGTTACGAGGAGGAGAGCATCGAGGGCGCGCATGTCCTCGCCATCGTCGTGAACGGCGAGCGCGTCGCGTCCGCCGAGAACGCCGCGGAGGCCTCCGTCGTGCTCGACCGCACCCCGCTGTACGCCGAGATGGGCGGCCAACTGGGCGATCGCGGTCTCATCGATACCGCCGATGCCCAGTTCTTCGTCCCCAACA
>JAHHSP010000093.1 GCA_020025115.1 Collinsella sp.
ACATGGAGTTAATTGTTCGACCTACCGCAGAGTCGGATGTCGCTGCCGCCGAGAAGTGCCTGACTGACGGCAAGCGGGCCCTGGCGGCGCGAAACATCCCGCAGTGGATGAACGGATACCCCGACCGCCATGACATCGAGGCCGACATGGCCGAGGGCTCCTCGTATATCGCCACGGACGGGAACGGGGACGTGCTCGGCGTCATGGCGCTCTCCTTCTCGGGTGAGGGGACCTACGACAAAATCGACGGGGCCTGGCTGACCGAGTCGGATTCACGCGAGCCCCGCTATGCCGTCATCCACCGCTGCGCCATCAGCGCCGCCGCCGCCCGCCGCGGCATCATGACGCGCATGTTCGAGGAGGGAGAGCGCATCGCGCGCGAACATGGGGCCCAGAGCATCCGCGTCGACACCCACGAGCGAAACATCCCCGTGCAGGGACTCGTGGGCAAGCTCGGCTACACCCGCTGCGGCACCATCGCGCTTCCCTATCCGGGCGAAGTCGATCCCCTGCGCATCGCATTCGAGAAAGTTCTCTAACCCATGGCGCGCCCCGGTGTTCAAAAGCACCTCGATATCGCCGAAGTCCTTCGCTGCCCTTTATGCGGAGCACAGATGCACGCGCGAGAATCCTCCGTCGCCTGTGAAAGCGGCCATGATTTCGCTATCTCGGCGAAGGGCTTTTTGAACCTCATCCCGCATCAGAAGCCCCTCAGGGGCTACGACGAGGCGTTCTTCGCGAGCCGCCAGCGCATCATGGAGCATGGATACTATCGCGAAGCGCATCAGGCCGTGGTCGCCTTCCTGGGCGAACTCACGAGCACGTCCACCATCATCGACGCGGGATGCGGCGAGGGGTCGTACGCCAAGGATGCAACGCAAGCGCTCCCCCGCTCGACCGTCCTGGGCCTCGACATCGCCAAGGACGCGATCCGCGTCGCCGCGCGCGGCGGCGGACCCGTGCGCTGGCTCGTCGCCGATCTCGCGAACATCCCGCTCTCCGATTCCACGGTCGACGCGATCCTCAACGTGTTCACGCCCGCCAACTACGATGAATTCGAGCGCGTCCTCAAACCGGGCGGAATGCTCGTCAAGGTCATCCCCGCCCCACGGCACATGCACGAGCTGCGCGAACTTGCAGGCAGACAACTATCCGAGGCCGATTTCGTCGACCACGGCGTTTCCGAGCACCTGATGCGCCATATGCGCGTCATACGTCGGACACGCGTGACCCAGACGTCTCCCGTCCAGCCGGAAGACGCGTTCGACCTGGTGCGCATGAGCCCCGTGTCCTTCGGCATCGAGGAGCGCTCCCTCGATCTCGATTCATTGACGCACATCACTGTCGACGCCGAGGTCATTTGCGCTCGGTTCGCAAGGGACTAAGGCCCATATCCAAGCCGACGCGCCCCCGTCCGACGGGCATGCAGGCTCTCATGCGCTGGAAAAGATGAGATCGGCAACTTTGCCGGAGGCAGAATCACTTTCCGCCGTGACCGTTGCGCCAAATCTCACGTCCGAGGCCGAGCGCCAGGAACAGCGCGCTCGCATAGCCCAAGAAGCCGATGACGGGGATGCCGAAGATGACCGGCTCGATCTTTGCGTAATACACGACGGACGAGCCGATGAAGAGGCCGGCGATGACGATCGCCATCGACAAGCGGTCCACAATGCCGCCAAAATGACGGAGCACCTGCTCGCTACCGAGCACCTGCATGTTCATCTTGAGTTGGCCGCGCGTGAGCATTCTGGAAGCAAGACCGAGCTGCTCAGCCATCTCCAGATGGCCCTTGAGGGCTCGGTACGACGCGTGCGCCAGCTCATCAGCGGCCTCGCGGGCACGTCGGTACGAGCTCTTCTCATGCTTGATGTGCTCGGTGATGATCTCGATCATGTTGACATCGGGCATGTACTCGGTGAGCAAGCCCTCGAGCGTCACCATGCCGCGGGCGAACATCGTCACCACGCTGGGCAATTCGACATCGTTCTTGCGCGCCAGGCTGATGAGGGAGGTCAGGAACTCTCCGATGTCGAGATCCTTTAAATCCAAACCGGCAAAATCGGCGATGATAAAGTCGAGGTCGGTGAGGAACGTGGAGTGGTCGAGCTCGGCGGAGTCGCCCCGGGTCACGGCAAAGCGCATGAGCGAGTCCTTGAGTTTGGGGACGTCGCCCGTCGCAACCGCGTAGATCATGTCCTTGACGATCCCACGGTCATGGCTTGACATGCGACCGACCATGCCCATATCGATGAAATACACGACCCCGTCGCGCACGATGATGTTACCCGCATGCGGGTCGGCATGGAAGAACCCGTCTCGGAGCACCTGGGTCGCGTAGTCGTCGACGATGGACGAGCCGACCTCCTCGAGGTCGTAGCCGGCCTCCACCAACCGGTCTGGATCCGCGATGGAGATGCCGTCGACATAGTCCATGACCACGATATGCTCGGTGCAATACGCCAGATACGAGCGCGGGCAGGAAATCACCCCGTCACCCTCGTGCAACCGATGGAACTCGTCGAGGTTGCGAGCCTCCATCAGGAAGTTCGTCTCCTCGCGAAACGACTGCCACAGCTCCTCGACCACGCCCTTGAGATCGATGAACTGATCGGTTTTCACAAAATGAGACGCCTGGGCCACGATGGAGCGCATGATGTCGATGTCCTGCGCCATGACCTGCTGAGCGCCGGGGCGTTGCACCTTGATGGCCACATCCTCGCCCGTGAGCAGCGTAGCGCGATGCACCTGCGCGAGTGACGCGCTTCCCAGGGGCTTGCGATCGATATGCGAGAAGATCTCGCCGAGCGGCCTGCCGTACTCGGCCACAAGGCAGTCATTTACCACCGCGAAGGGCACGGGCTCCACATTCGAGCGGAGGTGACGCAGCTCATCGCAATACTCCAGCGGGAGAATCTCGGAACGATTCGCGAGGATCTGCCCCATCTTGACGAACATGGGGCCCAGATCCTCCAGCATGCGCCGCAACCGGCGTGGCGTGAGGTTGTGCCACGCCTCGTACTTGCGCACGATCGACAGGATCTCCGCGATGCGCTGACGGCGGCCGCGCGAGGTGAGTTTAACCTCCTCGGAGGGAGCCATGGCCTCCGGCTCCTCCGGAAAGGCATCGACCGCGCGCGACATGCGCCACGAGGAGCGCAGCGCCTCCTCAACCCCCTCGAGGTTGACCGTGTCCTCAGGGCTCAACGGCTTGCGGGCGGCATTCGCCCCATCGTGCGCGCCCGTCGTCACGGTGCGCTTTTCCTCAACATCGATGGCCATGGAGGTTACTCGACCGTCCGGCCATCCTCGGCGGGCTCGGCGTCCACAGGGGCGGCGGGCTCGGCGTCCATAGACACGGTCTCCTCAACCTCGACGGTCACCGTGCCGTCATCGACCGAATCGACCAGATCGCGCACATGAGCCATGAACGCGACACGCTCGGATTTGGTCAGCAGGCGCACGCGGGCGAGGATGAGCTCATCGAGGATACGCTCGGCGGCAGTGGTCCCACGCTCGCTCAGGCGCTCGGTCACCTCTGAAAACGTGCCCCCGGCATCCATGAAGATATCGGACATGGATCGCGCGAAATCGGATGAGCGGCTGTCGTGACGTGCCTGCTCCCCACGATCGTTAAGGTCGCGCAGGACCTCCTCGCCGCGCGCATTCAGCCCGTCAAGGAGCTCCTTGCCCTTCTCCGCGGTCACCACCGCGGCACCGAAGCCGACGTTGACCATACCGTTGACGAGCTCTTCGAATTTCGTGGCCATGAAAGCCTCCTAGAATTCACGGCGCGCCCGTCGCGCGCTCCCGTAGAGACCCTTGTACCCATCGCCGCGTCTGAAAAGCCGACGGCGGCGAACGGTTTTGCACCCTCGCCGCCGTCGCGATGAATATCGGGTCGGATGGAACCTAGCGTTCGTTGTCAGACATCGCGAAGCCGTTCTTCATGGCACAGCTCGTGATGTAGAGCACCTGGCCGAGCAGCTTGTCCGTCGCGACCTTGAGATCGGCGCACAGCGCATCATTCGCCTTTGCAAGCAAGGCGGGAATCTGACCATCGGCAAGATCGGCAGCGGCCCTATCCGTCTCACGCAGCATCTTGTGCCCGAGCGCCCCGATCTTCTCCTGATAGGACTCGATTTTGGCGGAAGTCTCGTTGAAGCGCGCATCGGCGAGGGCGGCGATGACGCGATTGGCCCAATAGAAGCTCTCCGTCGTCACACGCTCGGTGGTGTCGGACAGATACGCGGGCATCTCATCGACGTTCGCATAAAGCGCGACCAGGGAGTTGAACGCGTTCGAGCCAAAGGCCATCCACTGGATGCACTGAAGCGGCTCGGGCACATACGGGCGGATCTGAAGAACGGCGAGCTGGCTGTTGCGGTTGATGCCGATGGGACGGTACGCGTTGCGCGAGGCGTGCGTGCCCTTGTTTCCGTAGCAGTCGTACGCGGTCCCCTGATAGTGTGAGGACAGGACGTACTTCACGTCCTCGATCGTGACCTTGCGCTCAGGCACGCGGCTCCACGGAATGTCGTCCGACTCGGGCGTGAACGCGGCGTCAGAGCCATCCCAGTCGTCGTGCGGGTTCAGACAGCGCTGCATATACCAGGCACGCGGGGTATTGTAGACATGGTCGGAATCGGAATGAGAACCGAAGGCCTCACGCGGGTTGAAGATCTCACCCGAACGCATGCCCTCGCGGACATCCGCGATCAGATCCATGAGGTCGGCAAGGTACTCCTCGTACGCATCGGCCTCCTCGCCCTCGAGATCGTCGAGATCGTCCGTAAAGTACTCCTCGTCCAAGATATCCTCGGGCTCGAGTCGGTTCGCATTGGTGAGGTTGAGATGATTCTCGGCCATCCACTCTCTCAGGTCGGGACTGGCCATATGCTCGACCTGATCGCCCTCGGCATCAAGAAGGTCGAAGTAGTCGATACCGAGCTGGTTTGGCA
>JAHHSP010000094.1 GCA_020025115.1 Collinsella sp.
GTGTTGCGGTCGATCATCTTGGTCATGATGCCGCCCATGGTCTCAACGCCCAGCGACAGCGGGGTCACGTCGAGCAGCAGGATGCCCTCGACATCGCCGGTGAGCACGCCGCCCTGAACGGCGGCGCCGTTGCAGACGACCTCGTCGGGGTTCACGGACATGTTGGGCTGCTTGCCGGTCATGTTCTTGACGAGGTCCTGCACGGCGGGCATGCGGGTGGAACCGCCGACCAGGATGACCTCGTCGACCTCGGACAGGGAGACGCCGGCATCATTCAGGGCCTTGGTGACCGGGGCCTTGCAACGCTCGAGCAGGTCGCGGGTGATCTTCTCGAACTCGGCGCGGGACAGCGTGTAGTTGAGGTGCAGCGGACCGGACTGGTTCATGGTGATGAAGGGGAGGTTGATAACGGCCTGCTGGGCGCTGGAGAGCTCCTTCTTGGCGTTCTCGGCGGCCTCTTTGAGACGCTGCAGGGCCATGGGGTCCTGGCGCAGATCGACGCCGTTCTCGGACTGGAACTTGTCGGCCATCCAATCGATGACGCGCTGATCCCAGTCGTCGCCACCGAGATGGTTGTCGCCATTGGTGGCGAGGACCTCGAAGACGCCGTCGGCCAGATCGAGCAGGGACACGTCGAAGGTGCCGCCGCCGAGGTCGAAGACGAGGACCTTCTGCTCCTTGTCCTGCTTGTCCAGGCCGTAGGCCAGAGCGGAGGCGGTGGGCTCGTTGACGATGCGCTTGACGTCGAGGCCGGCGATGCGACCGGCGTCCTTGGTGGCCTGGCGCTGAGCGTCGTTGAAGTAGGCCGGGACGGTGATGACAGCCTCGGAGATGGTCTCGCCGAGGTACTTCTCGGCGTCGGCCTTCATCTTGGCGAGCGTCATGGCCGAGATCTGCTCGGGAGTGAACTCCTCGCCGTCGATCATGACGACGCAGCGGCCATTGCTGCCCTCCTTCACCTCGTACGGCACGGTCTTGAGCTCGTCCTTCACCTCGGAGAACTTGCGGCCCATGAAGCGCTTGATGGAGAACACGGTGTTCTTGGGGTTGGTGACGGCCTGGTTCTTGGCGGCCTTGCCCACGATGCGGTCGCCGTCGGTGCGGAAGCCCACGACGGACGGAGTGGTGCGGTCGCCCTCGGCGTTCACGATGGTGGTGGGGGTGCCACCCTCGAGGACCGCCATGGCGGAATTGGTGGTTCCCAGGTCGATGCCGAGAATCTTGCTCATGATTACTTCCCTTCGTTGGGTTGCGTGACGCGCATGTGCGGATGCCCACGGCGCTTCGGCGTTTGTTCATGGCATAGTGTATCCCTTATGAGGCGGCTTATACAAAATCTAAGTCAATTCATATAAGATTTCCTATCCTCCACATTGATAGGGGTGCTCCATGCCGGACAACGGCGCGGACAGAGCGCCGCCGGCTCGAGTTTCTGGGAGCTAACTCGGCGAACGGCAATGGAAAGCCGCCGCGAGGTCTTGCGCTCGCGGCGGCGCGTGGTATGTTTTTGACCGAAAAGACCCGTTGCCTCTTCGCCTGTGGCACCGGGCGCAACAGAGGAGGTTTACATGGCTCATCCGATCATCGATGCCGACGAGTGCATCGCCTGCGGCGTCTGCGTCGACGCTTGCCCGGCCGGCGTTCTCGAGCTGAACGACGTCGCCACCGTTGTCGACGAGGATTCCTGCGTGGCCTGCGGCGCTTGCCAGGCCGCCTGCCCCGCCGGCGCCATCACCGAGATCGTCGAGGACTAGTCCCTCGCGCATCCGAATATGGATCCAATGAGAACCGGGTCCGGCCCCACGAGGGTCGGACCCGGTTCTCGCATATATGGCCCCAAACCGAGATCAAACCGGGACGGACCGGGGCGGACGGCACATGGCACGGCGGGCCGCCTACTGAAAATCATCCTCATAGGGCATGAGTTCGGCGAGATAGCCGCGCGCGGCGAGGGCGGCCTCGATGCGATCGAGCGCCTCCTCGCTCTCGGCCGCGATGCGATGAAAGTGGTATCCGCTCGTAACGGTCATGAGCGGTGTGGACTTGCCCGTTCGAATGTCGTCGAGATAGCGTGCGATTCCGCTGCGGCTGCGGATGTCGAGGTCTGCGGTTATCTTGCCGTAGGCGCGATGGTTGACCATCACATTTTGAACCGTGCCGCCCAAATCGACGATGGTGTCGAGCTCGTCCTCGAGCTGCTCGACCGTGTGGCGCACCTTGACCAGGCGCGTGAGGACATCCGTATCCGCAGGCCCCTCGCGCAGCACGTAACCGCGATTGGTCGCCACGATGTCGTGCCCGTCGGCGCGCAGCAGGGCGATATCCTGCACGATCACCTGACGGCTCACACCCGCGCCATCGGCCAGCGCCGTACCGCTCACGGGTCGCTCGACCCCGCGCAGGCTCTGCAGAATCGCGTTCCTGCGCTCATGTCCCATCAACGGCATCCGCCGCACCTCCCGTCCAAATTTGGCAAGTCCGTCTCATTCGCGCGCGGGCGCACCGGGCCGCCCGCGAGCCGGTCCTCGGGCCCCTAGGGGCTCGGCTGCATCATGCGCAGGTGTTTGAGGGACAGGTCTAGAATGGGCGCCGAATGCGTGAGGGCGCCGGATGAGATGAAGTCGACTCCCAGGTCGGCGAGAGCGCGGATGTTCCCCGCATCCACATTGCCCGAGGCCTCCACCTTGGCGCGACCGTCGATGAGCGCAACCGCCTCGGCCATCTGCTCGTGCGTCATATTGTCGAGCATGATGATGTCGGCACCGGCTTTGAGTGCCTCCCGAACCATATCCAGGTCCTCGCACTCGACCTCGACCGTGCAGACGAACGGCGCGTGCGAACGGGCGCCGGCCACCGCGGCGGAGATACCGCCTGCGGCGGCAATGTGGTTGTCCTTGAGCATGACCGCCTGGGAGAGGTTGTAGCGGTGATTGCCGCCGCCACCCGCCTCGACCGCGGCCTTCTCGAAGATGCGCAGGCACGGTGTGGTTTTACGCGTGTCGACGAGCCTGGTCTTCGTCCCCTCCAGGGCCGCGGCCATGCGTCGCGTATACGTTGCGATACCGCTCATGCGCTGCAGGAAGTTCAGGGCCACGCGCTCTCCCGAGAGCAGGACGCGCGCGTCACCGCGCACGATGCCGAGCAGCTTTCCGGGCTCGACCGCATCGCCATCGGCGACACGGGCATCAAAGCGCGTGCCCGGATCGAGCAGGGTGAAGGCTCGCTCGAACACATCGAGCCCCGCGATCACGCCCTCGGCCTTGGCGATGAGCTGCACCTCGGCCTCGCATCGCTCGGGGCAGACGGACTCGGTCGACAGGTCGCCCGCGTTCATATCCTCGCGCAGGGCAAAGCGGATGATGTCGTCGGCAACCAGGTTCATGGTGATGGGATTCATGCGAGCCTCCTATATGAGAGTGTCGATGTTCAGCTCGAACGCCGGAAGGCCGGGGAAGAGGTCGCACGGCGCACGATGCACGCCGTCGAGGGCGGGAGCACCGGCCTGCTCGACGGGCAGACTCTCGCCCGTCGCCATCTTCCACGCGGCACGGCGGGCGAATACCAGGGACTCGAGCAGCGAGTTGCTCGCCAAGCGGTTCTTGCCGTGGACGCCGTTGCAGGCGGTCTCCCCCGCCGCATACAGATGCGGCATGCTCGTGGCCGAATCACGATCAACGCGCACGCCGCCCATGAAATAGTGCTGCGTCGGAACGACCGGGATGGGTTCGGCGAGGATGTCGCGGCCCTCCTCCAGACAGTGAGCCCTGATGTTGGCGAAGTGCGTTGTCACGACCCGCGGATCGACCGAGGCGAAGCTCAGCCACTCGTACTCGGCGCCCTCTTTGCGCATCTCGTCTTGAATGGCGCGGGCCACCACATCACGCGGCTGGAGCTCGTCGGTGAAACGCTCTCCAGCATGATTCAGCAAGATCGCGCCCTCGCCACGACAGCTCTCGGATACGAGGAAGGTGCGCCCGAGCTCGGCGGAATACAGTCCCGTGGGATGAATCTGCACGTACTCGAGGTGCTCCTGCGTGATGCCGTAGGTGCTGGCGAGAAAGCACGCGTCACCCGTGAGCTGGGGAAAATTCGTCGAATGTTGATATACGCCGCCGATGCCGCCCGTGGCGAGCAGGGTGTTCTCCGCATAGATGCGAAAGGGCTCCCCGCACTCAAGATCGGCGGGGACGGTGCCGATGGCCTCGCCCACGCCGGCAGCGGCGCGCAGCTCCTCGATCGTCGCCATCGAAGACGCGGATGCGACGGGAAGCGCCAACACACCCGTGCAGGCGGATATCCCATCCCTATCCGCGTTGGCGCCCCCCCGTGCATCGAACAGCAGGTCGACCATGGCGACATGCTCGAGAATCCTCACGTTGGGCAGACGCTTGACCGCCGTCAGCAGCGCCTCGGTGATCTCCTTGCCCGTCACGTCGGCATGGAACGCAATGCGCGCCCGGGCATGTGCGCCCTCGCGCGTGAAAGCCAGCGAGCCGTCTTCCTCGCGCTCGAACTCCGTTCCCAACGCGATCAGGTCGTTAATGACCGCGCGCGAGGAGCGGACCATGATATCCACGCTCTCGCGACGGTTCTCGCCGTGACCGGCGTGCAGCGTATCCTCAAAAAACGAGTCATAGTCCTCCGCCTCGGGCAGAACGCAGATGCCGCCCTGGGCGAGCATCGAGTCGCACTCGTCGAGAGCGCCCTTCGACAACATGACGATCTTGGCACTCGCCGGCGCGGTGAGCGCGGCATACAGGCCGGCCACGCCGCATCCGACGATCGCGATATCGCACGTCATATCCATGTCGTTCGCCGCCATCCGCGGCCCCTTTCGTTCCAACGCCCCGTTCGGGGGCGCACCCGAGCGGGCGGGCGCCCCAGGCGGGACCCGCCGGCCCATCCTAGCGG
>JAHHSP010000095.1 GCA_020025115.1 Collinsella sp.
TCCATCAAGCGATCCATGATCTTGGAAGCCCCGCCGCCGCGGTCGAAGATATCGCCCACCAGATGCAGGTGGTCGATAACCAGGCGCTTGATGAGATCGGACAGCGAGCAGATGAAATCCTCCCCCGCATCGGTCTCCAAGATTGAGGCGATGATGCGCTCGTGATATCGCACGCGGTAGTTGTTCTCGTCGGGATGCGTGTGGAGCAACTCGTCGATGATGTAGGCATAGTCCCGCGGGATGGCCCTGCGGACCTTGGAGCGCGTGTAGCGGCTGGACAGGGAGCGTGCCACCACCAGCAGCCGGTCGAGCATGGATTTGTACCAGCTGGGCGTTGCCAGATGACGTCGATGCGTGAGCGCGAGCTTCTCATGCGGATAGTAGATGAGCGTGCATAGGTCGCCCTTCTCTTCCTCCGAGAGATCATCCCCGAAGATATCGTCCACATGCTCGCGCACCACACCCGAACAATTATTGAGGATGTGCAGGAACGCCTCGTACTCGCCGTGCAGATCGCTCATGAAATGCTCGGTGCCCTTGGGCAGGTTGAGAATCGCCTGCAAGTTGATGATCTCGGTGAACACCGATTGCTGGGTGGGGAAATGCTCCGAGAGCAGGCGCAGGTACTTGAATGATTGGTCGGCGCGGGCGGTCATGGCGCTGCGCCTCCTTTCTGCTGGACGGTCAAGCACGTACCATTCAGGGTAGCATGCCCGCTCGCACTGCTCCCCTCCTCTGCAAAACCCTCAGGTATCAATCGGGGACAGGTACCTTTTGAAGCCCGAGCGCCCGGATGCGCCTTGAACCCAAAGTCTCGTCATACGAAACGACCCGCGGAAAGCGGGCCGTTTCGTATTTCGTCTTATGCCTATCCGGATCGATTCGCTACGAGGCCTTCAGCCCATGAGAGAGCTTTTTGGCGACCGCATCGACGCCCTCGCACGCAGGGCAGCCCGCATGCTCCGATGAGGAACAGCTGGAACACGAGCCGCCACAGGAACCGGAATCCCCGCAGTCGCCGCACGTCCCCTTCCTGCGGATGCGAATGAGCACAGCCACAAAGGCGATGCCGATCAAAAGCAGAACCACGATATCGATGGGAGCCATATGCACCCCTCTCCTCAAAATCCATCAGACACGAACACGTGCACACTGGTCGCGCACGTCGGGGAAGCAGCGGATCCGCCGCGGCATGCGCCTCGACGGATCCGTTGGTCTTTCGGCTAGTTGGTCGCCGCGGCGGAAGCCTCAGCACCGGACGCCGACGCGTCATCCCACGCATAGTGCGGCATGGGGCGCAGCAGCTGGAAGACGATCGCGACCGCGAACGCCGCCGCAACGATGGTCCACACGCTGAACACGCCACTGGCAGCCAGGTAGAACTGGTTGATCATCAGGCCGACCACCCAGGCGAAACCGCACTCGTAACCCAGCGCGACAGCCGTCCACTTGGCCGAGTTCATCTGGGCGCGAATGGTACCCATGGCCGCGAAGCACGGAGCGCACAGCAGGTTGAAGGCACCGAACGCGGCGATGGCACCGGCGCTGGGGAACAGTGCGGCAAACGCGGCCCACAGGCTCGGATCGGTCTCGGTGGCGTCCACCAGGTGCAGCAGCGATGCCGCGGTGGACATGACGTTCTCCTTGGCGACCAGGCCCGTGACGGACATGGCCGTCGCCTGCCAGGAATCAAAGCCCAGCGGGGAGAAGATCCAGCTCACGGCACCGGCGACGGTTGCGAGCAGGGAGTAATCGGTGAACTCCTCGGGGATGCCCTCCATGGACGGCAGGTAGCCGAAGGAGCCCTCGAACATACCGAAACTGGACAGGAACCACACCACGATGGTCGAGGCGAAGATGATCGTGAAGGCCTTCTTGACATAGGCGCTCACGCGCTCCCACACATGCAGGGCCCAGCTGCGAAGAGCGGGCATGTGGTAGGCGGGAAGCTCCATGACGAACGGCGTGGGGCGACCGGCGAACAGACGGGTCTTCTTGAGCATGATGCCCGAGACGATGACCGCGAAAACGCCGAGGAAGTAGAACAGCGGGGCGATCCACGTGGACTCGGCGTCGCCGATCAACGCACC
Organism: Collinsella sp.; assembly: GCA_020025115.1. Lineage (GTDB taxonomy): Bacteria > Actinomycetota > Coriobacteriia > Coriobacteriales > Coriobacteriaceae > Collinsella. Next base: position 2,091 of record JAHHSP010000095.1, read on the forward strand.
CATGACCAGCGCGATCACGGGGAGCTTGGCACCGCAGGGAATGAAGGTCGTGGTCATGACCGTCATACGACGGTCCTTCTCATTCTCGATGGTCTTGGTGGCAAGCACACCGGGAACGCCGCAGCCCGTGGAGACGAGCATCGGGATGAACGACTTGCCCGACAGGCCAAAGCGGCGGAACACGCGGTCCATGACGAACGCGACGCGCGCCATGTAGCCGCAATCCTCCAGGAAGGACAGGAGCACGAACAGGACGAACATCTGCGGGATGAAGCCGAGCACGGCGCCCACGCCCGCCACGATGCCGTCGCACACCAGAGAGATCACCAGATCGGATGCACCGGCGGCCGAGAGCCAACCCTCGAAGAGCGCGGGGATGGACGGTACGGCGCTGCCAAAGAACTCCCAACCATCGCCGAAGAGGTTGTCGTTCACCCAGTCGGTCATCGCGGTGCCGAACGTCGAGATGGCCAGGTAGTACACCCCGAACATGATGATCGCGAAGATCGGCAGGCCGAGCCAGCGGTTGGTCACGATGCGGTCGATCTTCTCGGAGGTGCTCATGCGCTCGGGGGCGCGATGCAGGCACTCGTCGATGATGTGCGCGATGAGACCGTAGCGCTCGGCGGTGATGATGGACTCGGCGTCGTCATCACAGTCGCGCTCGCAAGAGGAGACGAGCTCCTCCACGCGAGCGGCGGCGTCGTGGGAGAGCTTGAGCTCGGCAGTCGCCTCCGCATCGCGCTCGAACAGCTTCACCGCATAGTAGCGGCGCTTGTTCTGATCGACCTTGGCCGGGACCAGGCCCTCGATCTGGGTGAGAACATCCTCGATGGAGCGGTCGAAAGAATGACGCGGGGCCTTGGCGGCACCGCCCTTTGCCTTGTCGGCGGCCTTGCGCGCGGCGGTGAGGAGGGCGTCCACGCCGTCGTTCTTGAGCGCCGAGATCATCACGACCGGGCAGCCCAGGCTCTTCTCGAGCGCGGCCACATTGATCTTGTCGCCGTTCTTCTCAACGAGGTCGGCCATGTTGAGCGCCACCACCACGGGCAGGCCCGTCTCGATGACCTGCAGAGCGAGATAGAGATTGCGCTCAAGGTTGGTCGCGTCCACCATTTGGATCACGACATCGGGCTCTCCCCCCATGAGGTAGTCGCGGCTGACGCGCTCCTCGGGGCTGTAGGGGGACAGCGAGTAGATGCCGGGAAGGTCCGTGATTATCACGCCCTTGTCGCGGGACAGGGGCGCCTCCTTCTTCTCGACAGTGACGCCGGGCCAGTTGCCCACATAGCCGTTGGCGCCGGTGATAAGGTTGAACAGCGTCGTCTTACCGCAGTTGGGGTTGCCGGCAAGCGCGATGTGCAATGCTGGGTTCGCCATGCGATCCTTCTTTTCTCTTGGCTTTGAAACGTGCTCGTTGCTAAGTCGCCCCACAGGCGGGCTATCGCCTTGACTCGTTGTTTGTTAGAAATAGCTAACTCTACCTGCAGGAACATACCTGTCGAATGCGCTAGGCGACCTCGACGATGGAGGCCTCCTCCTTGCGAATGGACAGCTCGTATCCGCGTACGGTGATCTCGACCGGATCGCCCAGCGGAGCCACCTTCACGACCTTGAACGGCGTACCCTTGATAAGGCCCAAATCCATGAGATGACGGCGCAAAGCGCCCTCGCCATGAAGCTTGACCACGGTGGCGCTTTCACCCACCTTCACATCTGCCAGCGATTTCATACTTCCCCCTTTCTGCAAATCAAAGAACATCCCATACGTCCACGCACCGCAAGCCCGCATGCGGACCATACCGCCGCGACTCAACGCGCCGGAATCGCACCGCAGCGGGCAACGATCGAACGCACAGCCTCAAGCCGCACTTAGGCGGCCATGATGTGCTGCGCGACCTTGGAATCCAAGCCGAACCGCGCGCCCTTTACGAGCACGATGATGTTGGACGCCGAGGAGGAGACGACATGCACCTCCGCACCGTCGACAAAGCCGATCTCCTGCAGATGGCGTTTCATGTCCTCGTTGCCGCGGACCCGGCAGACCGTGACAGTCTCACCCGCGCGGAACAGCGACAACGGCATAGCCGAACCATGTTTCTGCATGACAAAGCACCTCCTATGGAATGTTCACCTATGTAAACTACCACATTAGGCACATATTCGGCTCGAGAAGTTTTCCTTCAGTTACATTTTCCACAGTACAAAAAACGGCCTCCCGCCACAATCGGGCGGACGGCCGTTTCCCACACGCCCCCAGAGCGGGGCGCCTCGACCCAAAAGCGGAGCGCCTCAGCCCAACAGCGGGGTGCCTCGACCCAAAAGCGGGCGCTTCAGCCCAAAAGAGACAGAAGGCGGCGCTTGTTCTCGAGGAATCCCTCAGTCAGCGCATACGTCTTGCGCTCCGAGCGCGGGCAATCGATGCGCACCGACCCCACGATACCCGTAGGCTCACCCGCCTGCGGGCTTCCGCGCATGACAAATACCTCATCGGCAAGCGTGAGCGCTTCGTCGATATCGTGGGTCACCACAAGCGCCGTGGTGCCCATGCGCTCGACGACATCGAGAAACCAGGTGTGCATATCCGCCTTGGTAAAGGCATCAAGCGCCGAGAACGGCTCATCGAGCAGCATGAACTCCTGCGAGAACAAATAGCTCCGCAGCAACGCGGCGCGCTGACGCATGCCGCCCGAAAGCTCGCTTGGCCAGCGACGCTCGGTGCCCTCCAAACCGAAGACCCCAAAGAGCCCGGCCGCACGCGAACGGGCCTCCTCAACCGGCA
>JAHHSP010000096.1 GCA_020025115.1 Collinsella sp.
GTCCGCAGCGCGGAATCGTCCCCGTCGGGGCAGGCAACGCCCCCGCGGGCCGCAGCCGGCTCCGTCCCGAGCAGGGGGTCGGGCTTGGCCTCCTGGCACAGGTCGATGCCCTCCTGCATGGCCTCACGGATCTCGGGGTTGGGGTACGGGCAGGTCGGAAAGTCTCCGTCCGGGTCGCGCTGCTCGGGAACCACGGTGATATCGGTCACGCCCACCTTGTTGAGGACGGTGGTGACCGGAATCAGGCCGGTGCCGTTGAGCGGCGTGTAGACCAGCTTGAGCGGCGCATTGGCGATCTGCTCGTCGGTAAGGGTGCTCACCGACTTATCGGCCACGGCATCGTAGTAGGCATCGAGGACCTCGTCGCCGATCCACTTGACCAGGCCCTGCTCCACGGCCTCGTCGAAATCCATAGTCTTGACGTCGTGGAACGGGTCGCAGGCGCTCATGGCCGCGGAGATGGCGTCGGCCGCCTCGCTCGTGATCTGGCAGCCATCCGGGCCGTATGCCTTGTAACCGTTATAGGCGGCCGGGTTGTGGCTCGCGGTCATGCAGATGCCGCCGGAGCACTCGAGATGGCGCGTGGCCCACGAGAGGGTGGGCACGGGGGAGATCTTGGGATACACGTACGAGGTCACACCGTTGGCGGCAAGGATCGCAGCGGTGGTCTTGACGAACAGCTCGCCGTTGTTGCGACTGTCGCGGGCGATGGCAACCGTGGGCTTCTCGAAGTTCTTCACCAGGTAATCGGCGAAACCCTGCGTTGCGCGGCCTACGGTGTAGATGTTCATGCGATTGGTGCCGGCGCCGAGCGTACCGCGCAGGCCCGCGGTGCCAAACGCGAGCTCTTGGAAGAATGCGTCGGTGATCGCCTCCTCGTCGCCCGCCTCCTTCATGGCCTTTAGCTCCGAAAGGAGCTCCTCGTCTTTCACGTTCTCGATCCAAACGGAGAGAAGCTCGTGCACATCTGCCATGGTGAAACCCTTCCCGATATTGGCTACGGTGCGAGAGCGTCGCCAGCTTACGAACACCCCGCACCTGCATGATACGCCCTCGAGCGAGCATTGCGGCCAAATTCCCGCCTCGCCCCAGCATTATTCGGCGAGGGGTGCTACCCTGTACCCGTACGCTGGTCCATAAGTCCGCGGAAAGGAAACCGAATCATGACCAAGCTTTATCAGCGCGAAGGCGCGTACATACCGCGCGTCGCGGCCGTCCACGACATGTGCGGCTACGGCAAATGCTCCCTCGGCGTGGCGATCCCCGTCCTCAGCGCCGCCGGCGTGGACGTATGCCCCGTCCCCACGGCCCTCTTCAGCGCCCACACCAAGTTCCCCGTCTTTCACATGCACGACACCACCTGCATGCTCGAGGCCTACCTCGACGCCTGGCGTGAGGAGAACGTCGATCTTGATGGCGTGTATTCCGGCTTCCTCGGTTCGGCCGAACAGGTCTCCGTCATCCAGCGCCTCTATCGCGAATACCCCAACGCCCTGCACATCGTCGACCCCGTCATGGGCGACGGCGGCATAAAGTACCCCACCTACACCGACGAGCTGTGCGAGGCCATGGCGGCCCTCGTCGACGGGGCCGACGTGCTCACCCCCAATCTCACCGAGGCCTCCATCCTCACCGATATCCCCTACGAGGGCCAGGATGTCTCCATCGAATTCGTGCAGAGAAACGCCGACGCCCTGCTCGCCATGGGAGCCAAGACGGTCATCATCAAGGGCGTCGTCCATGGTGACGAGCCCATCATCCGCAACTACCTCGCCAGCGCGGCTGAAGGCGGCCAGGTTGAGGAGATTTCCAGCGAGCTGCTCCCTTACATGCTGCATGGCACGGGCGACCTGTTCGCCAGCGCCCTCACCGCCGCGATTTACACCGGTCGCACCACGCGCGAAGCCGTGAATTTCGCCGGCGAGCTCGTGCGCGACGCCATGCGAATCACCCGCGAGCAGCCCGATTTCGAGATGCGCGGCGTCTCCTTCGAGCCCACCCTTGGCAAGGTGGCCGCACTGTTGGCTTAAGGCGGGATGGGCGCGCCGCCTCTCCACCGCACCGAACGCAAAGGGCATCGACCTCGAGTCGATGCCCTTTTCTCATGATCTATGCGCCCACCCGGCTATTCCGCAAACAGCACGGCCTCCTCTTCGCGCATACGCAGGTCCTCGTCGAGCTCGGCCTGCGTGGCGCCTGGGTCTTCGGCCAGCGAGCTCACCGAGTTCACCTGCTTTTGAATCGCCTCGGCCAGCTCATCGTCCATACCGATGATCTTGAGCTCCCAGTCGATGTTGGACGGCGTAGAGGATTGCGTCTTGGTCCACACGAAGGTGAGCATCGCCCGGCGAGTGCCGCGGGCAGGCAAGAAGCCGAACAGGCTGTCGTGCTGGAACGCGCCGCTTTCGTCCACAAGGGCGTGGACGTTGTAGACCACTCGGTTTATCTTCTCGTTGAGCAGGGCGTTTGTCGCCAAAGCCGAGGCCTGTATCTGAGAGTTGGACAAAAGCTCGAGCTCATTGCGCGAGTCGCTGTCAACCACGGAAACCTCGATCGTCCCCGTTTTCTCACTCGCCTCGTTTACCGTGAACTCGCGAGGGAACTGCGTAAAACCGTTGCCCCACTCAACACCGGACTCCATCGCATGCGACACCGTCTCGGCATTCGCGCGGTCGGACAGGTTGGCGGTGTTGAGGCGACGACTCACACCGTAGACGATCTGCATGCCGAGCACGAACACAAACACGCCCATGATGACCAGCACGGCCGTGCGCGATATGGTCTTGCTCACCTGCGAACCCGAGGGGTCGGCACCGGAAAGCGGGTCGATCGCGGCGCGTTGCGCCTCTTTCCTGGCCGCCCTCTTCTTCGCCCTCCGACTGGCAAAGATACCTCGGCCGGATTTTTCGCACCCGGGTGCGTCATCGGGATCGAGCACGCCCGACGCATCGAGCTCGGCGAACAGGTCGCGCGCTTCCTCCGGTGTCATTTCGTGCTTCTTGCCCATCGCCTACCTCACGTCACGCACTCGCGTGCCCTCAAACTGCATTCGATAGTACCGAGCATATGTGCCACCACGGGCGAGAAGCTCCTCATGGGTGCCGCGCTCCACAACGCGACCATGCTCCACCGTCGCGATGTCGTCCGCGTTTTTGATAGTCGAGAGCCTGTGCGCGATGATGATCGTGGTGCGATCGGCGGCGAGACGCTCGAGTGATTCCTGCACCGCCTCCTCGCTCTCGTTGTCCAGGGCCGAGGTCGCCTCGTCCAAGATGAGGATGGCCGGGTCCTTGAGAAAGACGCGGGCGATCGCCACGCGCTGCTTCTGACCGCCGGACAGCCGACTGCCGCGCTCGCCCACCACGGTGTCGTAGCCTTCGGGCAGGCCGGCGATGAAATCGTGGATGTTCGCCTTACGGGCGGCGTCTTCGATCTCGGCATCGGTCGCACCCGGTCGGCCGTAGGCGATGTTGTCGCGCAAAGTGCCGTCGAACAGATAGACGTCCTGCTGCACCAGGCCGATCGCACTGCGCAGACTGTGCTGCGTGACATCGCTCACCTCCTGGCCGTCGATGGTGATCGATCCGCTTGCGATATCGTAGAAGCGCGGGAGCAGTGAGCATATCGTCGACTTGCCGCCACCGGAAGGCCCCACCAGCGCGATCGTCTCGCCCGGCTTGATGGACAGGCTCATGTGGTCGATCACCGGACGCGCCCCGGCGGCGGATGCGGCCACCTCGCCCTGCTCGTAGGAGAAGCACACGTCGCGATACTCGATCGCACCCTCCGTCACCTCGAGCTCGCGCGCACCGGGCTTATCCTGAACATCGGGGGCGGTGGCGAGCACCTCGTCCATGCGGCGGAATCCCGCAATGGCCTTCTGGAACATCTCAGTTGAGTTTACGAGCGTCTCGATGGGTCCGGTGAACAGGCTGATGTACAGCGCGAACGTGGCCATATCGACGGCCGTCATCCGCCCCTGCGCCACCAGATAGCCGCCGAACATCACGATCGTGATGTAGTGCAGCGCCGTCATTACGGCACTCGTCGCCTGGTAGCCACCCATCACCTTGTACTGCGCGACCTTCGAATCAAGGTAGCGGCCGTTCGCCTCGCGGAACTTGGCTCGCTCGGCCCCCTCATTCGCAAAGGACTTCACCACGCGCATACCGGCCAGCGAGTCCTGAAGCTGTGAATTCACCTCCGCTATCTTGGCGCGGTTGTCGGCGAACACGCTGCGCATATGCAAGTTCTGCCGGATCATGATCGCCACGAACACGACCGTCACCAGCGTGAGGGCACCCGCAAGCTCGGGCGAGATTGTGAACAGAATGGCAAGGGCGCCGATGATCTTGATGCCGCAGATGATGAGCCATTCGGGCAGGTGGTGTGCGCCCTCGCAAATGTCAAATAGGTCGTTGACCACGCGGCTCATCATGTCGCCCGAGTTATGGGCGTCGAAATAGGCAAAGCTAAACCGCTCGTACTGGTCGAACAGGTCCTCGCGCATACGCGACTCCATGCGGGCGCCCATGATGTGCCCCTGTGCGGAGACGAAGTAGATGCATGCCGTGCGCACGATATATAAGGCCGCGAGCCCGAATCCCAGAAACAGAAGGCCATCCATGATGGCCGATGCGCTCTCGGTGAACAGTCCGCTCGTCAGCACGCGCAGAATAATCGGAAATGCCAGATCGATGCCCGCGTACAGCAGCGCGCAGATCGTATCGGCGATAAACAGCCCCTTCTCGGGTCCGTAATATGAAACGAAACGTTTGAACATGGGAATCTTTCCTGCAACGAAATCCATTCATGAGCATGTCGGCTCATGCGAAGCGGGCCCCGGG
>JAHHSP010000097.1 GCA_020025115.1 Collinsella sp.
GTCTCGCACCGTCGCCAGTGCGGCTCACGGCGCACCGCTGCCCGCGCGCATCGCGTTTGCAGCCGGTGTCGCGGGTGTGATCGGACTCGTGGCGTCGGGTTTGTGGATGGCGGTCTCGCACCGTCGCAAGGAGGGTTGATATGGCAGATGAGAGGAAGTCCGGCCCGGCTGATTCACCTGTGGATGACGCGGGAATGTCCTTTCGCGACGTCGTGATGAACCCCCAGGGCGCCGAAAGGCGGGCATCCGGGCATTCCAGCGCCCGCCGGCGGGCGCAGCTTGCGATCGCGGGTGCTTCTCTTGCGCTCGTCTTGTGTTCTGCCGGCTATTTCGCTCTCAACCCCGCTGCCGTGTCCATGGATGGCGACACCGCCGCCGTCCATGCGGACCCCCAAGCGGAGCGAGAGGAGTCTGGCGACCAGGAGGCCGGGGACGCCTTTGTCGCCCCCGATACCGCACCGGTCGACGACCCGTCCAAAGAGGCCGGGGCCTCGCCGTCCGGCGATTCGGGAGGCGATGGGCCGAGCGGGCAGGTCGATTCGGCCGGGTCCGGCTCTTCGTCACAAGGGGGCGGGGGCCAGGCCGACGAGCCGGCCGCCGGATCGCAAAAGCCCGCCCCCAAGACGGTGTCCGTCTCCATCGCGGTCGATTCCAGCTCGGTGGGCGGGCCGGTTTCGGCGAGCGGCGCGTTCACCTGCGAGGAGGGTGCCACGGTCTATGACGCCCTGTGTGCCCTGGGTCTCAGCATCGGCTCCCAAGACAGCATTCACGGAGTGTATGTGAGCTCCATCAACGGCTTGGCCGAGAAAGAGCATGGCGCTTCGAGCGGTTGGATGTATGCGGTCAACGGCAAACTGCCCAACATGGCGTGCAGTGCCTACAGGCTCAGCGATGGCGATGTCATCCAGTGGCGCTATGTGACCGGCCAGTAGCTTCGAGCCACGCGGTCGGCATCCCCGGGGCGGCCAGTCGGAAATCTTCGGATTGACTGGCCGCCAGCTTTAAGAGCGGGCTCGGCGTGCGTTACCGCTATGTGTTGTGTTCAGCCTGTTCGCATCGAGCTTTCACAGAAGAAGATTCCGAAAGCGCGGTGTGATCGGCCGGAAGGTCCGCAAGGGAGCGGGCTGTGGATTACGAGACCGCGATGTCGCGATGGGCGGGAAGCCCGTGCAGGGTGGTTGCCTCAGTGCATCCGGCGACGATGGCCGCTTCAAGTGCGCGCGTCGCGACGAGGCCGATCAGATCGAGCGGGATGCGTGCGGAGGTATCGGCGCCCAGCGAGCCGCTTGCGAGGACAAAGATCGCGTCCCCATCGTTGGTGGTATGCGTGGGGCGAATGGTGTGCGCGTAGGCGTCTGCCGCCATCTGGGCGACTTTGGTTGCCTGCGCCTTGGTGAGGCATGCGTTGGTGACGATGCAGGAAATCGTGGTGTTCGTGCGATCGAGAGGCATGGTGACCTGTTCGCCCATGGCGAGCATCGCCTCTTCCATATCGACGATCTCGGTCCCGTCTGAGGTGACGCGCATACCGGCAATCGGCTCGAGAGTGGTGGGGTCGATTACGTTGCCGACGGCGTTCACGGCACAGACCGCCCCCACCTGCAGGGCGCCGAGCTGGAAGGCGCGTGCGCCGAGGCCGGATTTCATGCAGCGTTCGGGTCCGCCGAGCTTGCCGACGGTGGCCCCCGTGCCGGCGCCCGCGCATCCCTCGGCGAGCGGGAGGCTCGCCGGTGTGATGAGCGCCTCGCGGACCGCCATGGCCCCGTCGAAGATCGTGGGTCGCGCTTGCGAGCTACCGAATGCAAGATCGAACAGGCAGCTCGAGCACACGATGGGCACGCGCCCGCAACCCACATCGAGGCCGATCCCATGCTTTTGGAGTTCTTTGGCCGCGCCCGACGCGGCGTCGAGGCCAAAGGCCGATCCGCCGCTCAGCATGACGGCGTGCACCTTCTCGACGGTGTTCTCCGGTCTGAGCAGATCCGTCTCGCGCGTGGCCGGCGCCGCCCCGCGCACGTCGACACCGCCGACGGCGCCGTCGGGGGCAACGATCGCCGTGCACCCCGTTCCGCCCGTGCGATCGGTGAAGTGTCCGAACTTGAATCCGGGGATCTCGGTGATGGATATGGGGGAGAGCGTGGACATCTCGATTCCTTCCATTCTCTTCGCCGCTGTGCGAGCGGGAACGTCTGGGGCCGTGGGCTTTATGTGCCCGCCCCGTGAGCTGCACTACCGCGGCAGTGCGCGGACGACCTTGGCGATGGGGAGGCCTACGACGTTGTAGAAGTCTCCGTCGATCTTCTCGACGAGCATGCGACCGTGTTGACCCTGGATGCCATAGGCGCCGGCCTTGTCCATGGGCTCGCCCGAGGCCACATATGCATCGATCTCGGCGTTCGAGAGTTCGTAAAACGTGACGTCGGTGATGTCGACGAAGGATTCCGAACGCCCATCGCACGCGATGCAGACGCCCGTGGCGACCTGATGGGTTTTACCGGAAAGGGCACGGAGCATGCGGTGCGCGTCGGCTTTGTCTGCGGGTTTGCCCAACAGCCCTCCGTCGAGCGTGACGATGGTGTCGGCCGCCACGACCGGCTCACCGGCTTCGGCATGCTCGCCCGCCACCGCCGCCGCTTTAGCGCGAGCCAAGCGCTCGACGAGGTCGAACGGGCCCTCGCCGGGCAGGGCGGTCTCGTCGATATCGGCGGGGATGACGCGGATATCGAAACCCGCTTCCCGCATCAATTCGATGCGTCGGGGCGATTGGGAGGCGAGAATCACAGCTGGATACCGTCCTTCACCTTCTCGACGGCGACCTCGCCGGCGATGTCGTTCAAGATGGCGAGCGCGAAGGGCAGGGCCTGGCCCATGCCGGAGGCGGTGATCACGTTGCCATCGACCACCACGGTACGCTCTCCCGTGAAGGAGCCCTTGGGGAAGGCGGTCTCGAAGCCGGGGAAGCACGTGGCTTTGCGGCCCTCGAGTACGCCGAGTTCCGCCAGGATGAACGGCGCGGCGCAAATGGCGGCGACGTGTTTGGTGGATGCGAACTCGCGTACCAGCTCACAGACGCGCTGGTCGGCGCGAAGATTGGTGGCGCCGGGCAGGCCGCCGGGCAGCACGACGTAGTCGTATTCGGAAAAATCGACCTCGTCGAACGTGACATCGCATGTGACGGGGATCTGTTGGGAGGTCACGACGTCACGGGTGTCCATGATTGAGACGAGAGCGGTGTGAATGCCGCCGCGCCGAAGGACATCGACGACGGTCAGGCATTCGATGGTCTCAAAACCATCGGCGGCAAGTACGGCTACTCGGGCCATGGCAAATCCTCTCGTTTGGATGCAGCGATGCCGGGGTTATACCCGTTCGGCCCCGTGCCTATCAACCGTATTACGCACGGGTGAGTCTTACGACGGTTTCGCAATGGAAGGTCTGGGGGAACAGGTCGACTGGCGTTGCCCAGACGGGGCGGAAGGTGCCCTCCTCGACGAAACGGCGAAGATCGCGGGCGAGGGTGGCGGGATCGCAGGAAACGTAGGCCACGTCGCGCGCGCTCGTGGACGCGATGAGGCCGATCGCCTCGGGTGCCAGCCCCGCGCGCGGCGGGTCCACCACGAGCACGTCGGCGTCCTCGTCGGGGAATTCACGCACGGCGTCGCCTCCGATCACATCGACGTTGGTGAGGTTGGCGATGTCGAGGTTGCGGCGCAGGTCGCGCACGGCCGGACCGTAGGACTCGACGGCGCTCACGAAGTCGCATCGACGCGCGAGAGGCAGTGTGAAGGTGCCGGCGCCGCAATACAGGTCGATGCCGAACTCGTCGGGCTGGGGGTCGAGCGCCTCCATGACGAGGTCGATGAGCACCTCGGCGGCCTTGGTGTTCACCTGGAAGAACGAGGGGGCGGACAGGCGCATGCTCTCCTCGCCGATCTTTTCGGTCCAAGAGCCCTCGCCTGCAAGGGCCTCGACGCCGGCGACGCGGCGAGCGCGCTTCTCGCCCTTGGACATGACGCGCACCACGCTCGTCGCGCGCACGGCGTCGTTCAGCACCCGTGAGACTTGGGCGCGAGGGAAGGCCCCCGTGGGGGTCCACAGCGCGATCTCGAGGGCGCCGGTGCGACGGCTCGAGCGGATGCCGACGCGCTCGAGATCGAGGTCGCGCGAATTGCCGAGGAAGCCGAGCGCGCCCGTCACCGCCTTGATGGCCTTGGCGTGCTTCTTGTCGAACAGCGGGCAGGAATCGACTTTGATGACCTGGCTGGCGTCACGCCCGTGCATGCCCAGGCGGAATTTGCCGCCTCCGCGTACCGGCGCGAGCTCGACCTTGTTGCGATATCCCCAGGGTTCCTTGGTGTGACGGATGGGGCGCATGAGCTCGGCGACCTCTGCGGGGGAGAACTTGCCGATGCGCGCGAGGGCGCTGCGCAGGTTCTCCTCTTTGGCCGCGAGCTGAGATTCGTGGGAGAGCCCGCCCCAGGGGCAACCGCCGCAGACGCCGATGAAGGGGCAAGGCGCCTGGACGCGTTCGGCGGAGGGCTCCAAAACCGTTTCGGCCACGGCGCGGGAGAACGAGGGCCCATCCTCGGTGATGCGGGCCTCGACGGTATCGCCGATTAGGCCGCCGGAGACGAAGACGGCCTTGCCCTCGTCCGTTCGGGCGAGGCCGTCCGGTCCGTATGTCATTGTCTCGATGGTGAGCCTCATGGCGCCTCCCATGCCCTTTCGCTCGGGGAAGTATGGTTGTTGGAGACCGTTCGTCGCGTCGCGCGATCCAGCTGTTCCCAGTATCGCAGGCAATACATGCGGACGTGCCGGGCACCTGCGAAATCATCGTCGTTATAC
>JAHHSP010000098.1 GCA_020025115.1 Collinsella sp.
TCCGTATATAGGCACGCCTTGCATCCCAGCGCGTCCACCGGCTGGGATGCAAGGCACTGGGACTACTTACCGCCCCTCTTGCGGAGAACGACTCCGACTATCACCAGTGCAAGTGCGACCACACCGACTCCGCCCACCATGATGAGGGCATCGTCACCGGTCTGAGGCAATCCGGAACCCGGCTTGGAGCCATCGCCCGGCTTAACCGAGTCCCCGGGCTTCGTCTGGTCGGACGAATGCTGATCGCCGCCCTGCCCGTCAGGGTTAACGGGGCCCTCGGGGTCAACAGGACCATCAGGGTTAACGGGGCCCTCGGGGTTAACAGGACCATCAGGGTTAACGGGACCCTCGGGGTCAACGGGGCCACCGGTCTCCACCTTGCGCCATGAGGCGTACAGAGTGAGGTTGGAATCGACCGGAGCGGAGAGGTCATAGGCCTGCTCGCCCATTGCATCGAGGCACCAGCCGATGAACTCATACCCCTCGCGCGCGGGCGCACCGGGAGCGACACCGTCGAGGGCGCTGCCCGCGGCCACCGTCTTGACCTCAGCCGAAGGCGCACCGTCGAAGTTGAAGTCGAAGGCGACCTTAACGTTCACGGGTAGCTGGTCTTCAATCAGGCCGTGATGGCGAAGCAGGTCGTCGAGAGTGAACTTGGCCTGCTTGATATAGGAGAGGTCATCCGTGACCTCGTGGCTGTGGCTCTCCGTGTACTCCCTGTCCCAATGTCCGTAGGAATCCATGACGAACATTCCGGTCTCGGGATTCACCGTGAGGCCGGTGTAGCCGCAGTCACCGGATTTTCCAGAGGCGGGCCTAGACCAATCCTCGGCCAGCACGAAGCGGAAATCGCCCTCCTGCTGGTTCATGAGCTGATCGTACGTGCCGACCCACATGCCCCAGTCGCCGCAAGTCCAATCGTTCTTGCCATCGAACTTGTCATTGTGGTTCATGTCGTACTCGATCTCACGGAAGGTGATCACGAGCCTGCCGCTCACGGGATCGTACATGGCCTTATGGCGCTCGCCGGCCAGAGAGCCGGGCAGGTCCATGGGCTTGCTCCAGGTCTGTCCCTCATCGTCTGAGTAGATCAGCGTCGAAGGGTTGTTGTGGGACTGGCTGCGGCAGAGGCCCACGATGCGCTTGCCGTCCGGGGACCGGAACATGCCGATCTCGCAGATCTGATACGCAGCCTCGACATCGCGCGACTCCGGCAGCAGAAGCTCGGGCTTGCTCCAATGCTCGTTGCCGTCCTCATCGAACGTGAGGTAGGTCTTGTAATTGGTGAACTTTCCGTTCTGGTGGTGATACACGCCCATCCAGCGCTGTTCGGGCTTGCCGTTCTCGTCGTGCAGCTGAATCAGGCTCGCCATGCCGACAACCGCGGGATTCTCCCCGCCCTTGCCGTTCTCATCCATGGTGGGCCACCAGTTCTTGTAAGCGGTCCAGGTCTCACCGTTGTCGTCGGAGTAGGACGTGTTCCAGCCACGCGTCTTATTATCTTCCTTCCATTTCGGGCAAGCGGTGATCATCATCAGACGCTCGCGCCCGTCGGCGAGGCGCAGGGCGTACAGCGTCGGGGTCTCGCGAGAATCCTCCCAATCCTTGGGCAGCGGCTTCTCGAACTCCTTCCACGTGGCACCCTCGTCATCGCTGTAGCGCATGAGGATCGGCCCATAGCCATGGCCGTTGGGGAAGGCGGTGATCAGGCGGCCGGTCTCGGTGCGGATCATATCCGGCTGACCGTAGTAACGCTTGCCCTGCTCCCAATTGCCGTCGCCGGCGGTGCGGGGGTCGTAGATATCGCTGGTGTAGCGCTCCTGGTCGATCAGGATCGGGTTGAGCATGTTGGCCGCCGTGACATGGCGCTTGACCTCGACGGCGACCGTCTCGACACGGTCTCCCTGCTTGACCTCGATGACGGCGGTGCCGCGCTGCAGGCCGTCCACGCGGCCGTCCTTGCTCACGCGCACCACGTCGCCCTTGTCGTCGGCGATGTTCTTGGTGCTCTTGACCGAGAAGGCCACGTTCTTGTCAAAGCTTCCGGAGATGCCGAAGGACTCGCCCTCGTAGATGGTCTTCTGCATGGGCTCGATGCCGGACTGGGCATCCGAGAACTTACCGTACTGGGAAGCGACCTGCTCCGCATTCAGGGCCTTGTTGTAAACCGCCAGCTCATCGATGAGTCCGGTGAAGCCCTCGGCGCCGATGACGCCGACCGGGAGCTTGATTTCGCCCTTGTGGTCCTTGGTCCACGCCTGCGTCTGGATCTTCTTGCCGTTCAGGTAGAGCGTCGCCCCGACATTGGGATCCTGGACGAGCGCGATGCGATTCCACTCGTTCTGCTTGAGGGTGGGGGCATCGGCGAACGTCAACTTATCCCAGTTGCCATTTACCTGCACGGCCAGGCCGGGTTTATCCGCGTTGTCCACGCGCAGGGCAACGCCGTAGTGGGTGTCGTTGTCCTTGATGGCGATCGTCTTGCCGTTCATATCGGATGTGGGCTTGGCCCAAAAGGCGACAGTCCAGGGCTTAGCGCCGTCAAGACCGAACTCGCTCGAATCGACGGTGATGGACTTGTCGTCAGCACCGCCCACAACGGCGGCCTTGCCCATCTTGCCGTCCTCGGCAAACGTCACGCCCGCGCCGACCGTGCCGTCGAGCGCGCCGTCCGTCTTGCCCCAGTCGTTCTTGGCATTTCCCTCAAACGCATAGTGCGCGACCTTGGCGGCGTCGTCCACCGGGGCCTCGGGGGCCTTGGCGGCAGCCACCGTGATGCGGATGGTCCCGCTCACCTTGTCGTTGGACTTCGAGGTCGCCGTGATATCGGCGACGCCGGGCTTCTTACCGCTCACCACACCCTTGGCGGAGACGGTTGCGATGTCAGGGTTGGAGGAACTCCACTTCACGCCCTTGGAGGGCGCGTCGGTCTCGACGGTCAGGGAAAGCGTCTCGCCCACCTTGACGGTGTCGCCGCCCTTGATGGTGACGGACGTGGGAGCCTTACCGCGCTTGGCGATATAAGAATCGGTCATCGCGTTGAGGCCCTTGTCGAACTTGGCCATCTCGCCGACGAGCTTCTGCACGTTGTCCTTGGACAGGTACGTATGGCGCCCGTCATGATATCCGGCAACCGTCACATTGTCATAGAGCTTCTCGGCCTCATCCTCGAGCTCGCTCACCTGGCTGGTCATGAGGTTGATCTTGTTGACATCGCGCACGCCCTGGGCCATGCGCTCGAGGCGCACAGAGGAGCGGGCGGTCTTCATCTCGGCGGTGAGGTTGCCCTTGTTTGCCTCCACCGTGGCCTTGTCGGCACCGGGGTAGATGAAGAAGCAGTCACCGGGCTCGAACGACCAGTGGGTCGCATCGTTCAGGGGATCGTCGACCCAGGCGTCGTAGGCCCAGCGCAGGAAACCGGAGGTACCCTGCTTACCGGCGTTGACCATGGACCAATAGCTCTCGACCGGGGAGCTCAAGGAGAAGTTGCCCGGAGCGTGCTCGGTGCAGGAGTAGAGCGTGGTGCGCAGACCCGCGTCGTTGCGCTTCTCGAGAAGGGATTTGAACTGATCGGGCTTGGTATAGGGGATGTAATCGCCGATGTTGAGGTCATCGACGCGCATGGCGAGGGACACGTTTTCGATGCGGTCCATCGCGCCGGCGGTCTTGAGCGCCTGGCCCTTGGAGTTCTTCACGGACTCGACCATGTCGAACGCCTCATGGGAGAAGCCGCGCTCGTCGATGCCCACGTAGGCGTCGTCGAACCAGCCCTTCTCCTCGAGATGGTCTACCATGGCCCTGAGGAAATGGCGCCAGTAGCCGTTACCCACGGCGGTGCCGACCGTGGAGGAATCAACGGTCTTGAGTTCGCCGTTCTCCCAGTACTTGATCGCCTGGTTGTAGAACCGCTCCCCGCCATTCTGAATCCAGGGGGCGATGCTGTAGAGGATGATCTTATCGCCGATGCCCTGCTCCTTGTTGAACTCGACCCACTTGTCGAAGTTCGTGAAGTCGTAGCGCATCACGCCGTCCGCGCCCTTTTCCCAGCGCACCATGGACGGGTAATGGATCTTCTCGTTGTGTCCGGCCGAGGAGTCGTCCGCATAGGTCTGCCCCTGCCAGGCTTCCTCGGTGATGGTCGTCGTGATGGCGTGTCCGCCCAGGTCCTTGTACATGCCCATGATGGGCTTCAGGATCTCGAAGTGCTCGGCGGAGAAGGGCTCGACGCCGTAATACTCCGCGGACGTGTAGGGATACTGCCACAGCTCGATGTCGAACGACTTCTCGAACTCGGAGGCATCGGGCAGCTCGGCATCCTTGACCGTGAGTTCATAGGTGAACGTCAGGGGCTTGTCCATGCCCTTGGCCGTGGCCTCGATCTCACCGGTGTACACACCCGCCTTGGCCCCCTTGGGAACCTTCACCTTCACAAAGACGTTCTGCAGGCTGTCCGGCTTGACGTCCACCGGAGCATCGCCCAGCAGCACGTCGTTGGACTCCTTGCGGTTCTTCCCGTTATCGGCGGGATAGCGGCCCGGCTGGTTGCCGTAACCGGTCCATCCCGTATATGCCTTGGTGGAGCCGATGAAGGACAGCTCGACGTTGTCCGCGCCGATCGTGCCGGCATCGCCCGTAAAGTCTCCGGCCTTGACGCTCACCTCGGAAAGCGGTGCGCCCTCAAGGGCGGCCAGGGTGATCTCGGAGATGGCGGCATCGTTCTTCCATGCGGTCAACTTGCCCGCGGCGACTTCATCCTCCGCCTTCTTGGCAGCCGCCGAAAGCCGATCCAGCGTATCCAGCCAGACC
>JAHHSP010000099.1 GCA_020025115.1 Collinsella sp.
GTCCCGGCCCCGAGCGCCTCGGCGAGCCCCGCGGTGTCCTGCGACGAACAGACGACGAGCGTCTTGGATGGCGACGAGCTCTCCGCCGCGCAGGCTCCCGCCGCGCCCCGGTCCGCGACCTCGCGCCCCCGGCCCGTCGTGAGCGACGCCGATCTTGCGCAGGGGGAGGACGCCTACGCCAAGGCGCGTCGGCCCCGTTGGGTCGCGGCGCTCGCCGCGGTGCTCATGGTCGGGGCCGCCGGCGTGTTCGTCGCGACCGACCCGTTGGGCGTGATGCCCGGAATCGTCGAGTCCTTCAATCGCGCCGCGAGCGAGATGTACCCGAGCCGCCAGGTGGCCGAGAAGGGCTCCGACGAGGATGCCGCCGCCGAAGCGGGGGAGTCGGGGACCGATGAGGCCGACGGCGCCCATGTGCTTTCCGAGCCCGAGGCGTTCCAGGTGCTTTCCGCCGTGTACGCCGAGATCACCTCGTATCAAGATGCCCTGGGCCCGGTGATCGACACCTTCAACGGCCAGTATCTCATCAAGGACTTCGATCAGCGCTCGCGCGCGGCGCAGGGTGCTTACGACCTGCGCACAACCATCCAGCAGACCTTGGACGAGCTCGATTCCCTGCGTCTTGCCGAGGACACGGCCTATGCCGAGGACGTCGAGCATCTCAAGCAGCTTGCCACGTGGATGTTCAACCGCGTCGACGTCTTGTGCAAGTCCTGGGACATCTCGCTCGCGGTGCCGCAGGGCGAGCGTCCGGCCGACCATCAGGACGAGATTCTCGCCCCCTTGCGCGAGGTGGCGATGGTCAATGGCCGCGCCGTCGATGTCATCGAGTACGAGAAGAACGTCGCCGCGTGGAAACCCGTCGAGAAGTAGGGTTCATGCCCCCGCCCGCCGCGTGCGTGCGGGCCACGTCGGGCGTGGTAAGATAATTTCCATATGCACGTACGTTAGGGGGAGACCCATGTTCTTCAAGAAGACCCACACGCCCGAGTATCGGCTCGCCGGCGATGAGAGCGCCGTCATCGAGACCTCGCAGGGAACCATCCGCGTCAAGCTCGATTGCGCGGGCGCGCCGATCCATGTCGCGAACTTCTGCGAACTGGCGGTGATGGGGTTTTACGACGGCCTCAAGTTCCACCGCTACGTTCCCGGCTTCGTGATACAGGGCGGTTGCCCCAACACGCGCGACATGACGCCCGAGCAGGTCGCCGCCGGGCAGATGGGCCCCGATGGCCAGCCCGGCACCGGTGGCCCCGGCTGGAGCATCCAGGAGGAGTTCTCCACCAACCCGAACAACAGCCACGAGGACGGCGCGCTGGCCATGGCCCGCTCCATGGACCCCAACTCCGCGGGCTCCCAGTTCTATTTCTGCCTGGGCCCGCAGCACAACCTCGATTCCGGGTACACCGTATTCGGCTCCACGGTCGAGGGCCGCGACGTCATCGGCCGTCTGCGCGCCGGCGATGAGATTCGCCATATCGAGATCGTCCACGAGGCGTAGGTGCGCCTCGCAGAATGTAAACGCCCCGCACGCGTCTAAGGAGTACATGTGAACGTTCAAGTTTTGGAACAGGCCCGCAGCGCTTACCGCACCGGCGATTTCGCCGCTGCGGCCCAGCTGTTCTCCGCTGCCAAGGACGGCGACGGGCCCTGTGGCGAGGCCGACCATCTCCGCGGCAACTCGCTCATGCGCCTCGGTCGTTACGCCGAGGCCGCGGGCGCCTACGCGGCGGCCTTGAAGGACAACGCGTACGGCAAGAAGGGCGCGCTGCTCACCAATCAGGGCAAG
Source organism: Collinsella sp. (assembly GCA_020025115.1). GTDB lineage: Bacteria > Actinomycetota > Coriobacteriia > Coriobacteriales > Coriobacteriaceae > Collinsella. The sequence continues at coordinate 1,787 of JAHHSP010000099.1, forward strand.
GCCCTCGCCGCCGCCGGCGATCTGGCCTCGGCGGTCGCCTCCTTTACCGCCGCCACCCAGGACGCCAGCTACGCCACCCCGTACAAGACCTATCTTGGTCTGGGCAATGCGCTTGAGAAGCTCGGCAACCTCACGGACGCCGGCGTGGCCTACCGCCAGGCCGCCATCGACGGCACCAACCCCGCGCCGGCCGGCGCCCTGGCGAGCCTCGGCGATTGCTTCGTCGCCCTGCAGCGCCCCGAGGATGCCATCGAGTCCTACCGCACCGCCCTCGATTTCGCCGGCCCGCGCGACGACGTGAGCGCCATCAACGCCGGTCTGGGTTGCGCGTATGCCTCCGCCAACCGCTTCAGCGACGCGCTCGACGCCTTCACCGCCGCGACCGCCGACGGTGTGTATCAGCTCACGGACGATCAGGCCGCGGCCCGCGACCGCGCACATGATGCGCTTTCCGCCTCCGCCGCCATGATGCCCGCCACCGGCGCGTACGACACCGCGGTCGACCCGCTCGACCCGCTCGGGCAGTCCGGCAACTTCATGCCCGACCCCTCCGACACCGGTTTCTTCACGCTCTCCGAGCACGAGATGGTCCAGCAGGATCGCGCCGAGGCGAAGGTCCGCCGCAAGCACCGCCACCTCGGGCTCAAGATCTTCATCATCATCCTTCTCATCCTGGTTGTCGCAGGTGGCGGACTCGCCTTCGCCTATACCCGCGGATTTGGTTTCCCCACGCAGCAAGACACGCTCACCAAGCTGTTCGAGGCCGCTTCGTCCGACGCTGCGACCGATGAGTTCCTGGCCTCCGGCCTCGCCGATAGCCAGCGCGCGGTCATCGTCGCCTCCATCCCCAAGGACGCGACTGCGACCATCGAGGGCATGGACGCCGGCATGAGCGAGACCAAGGCCACCGTCAAGGTCGCACTCAAGCAGGGCGGTGAGCTGACGTACGAGGTCGACTTCGTCCGCGAGGGTCTCGGATGGGTCGTCTGCGCGATCGCCTCCGACTTCAACGTCTCCGGCGATGTCGACGCTTCCGCCGGCACCGATGAACCTGTCGAAGAGCCTGCCGGATCCGACGCCGCGACGGATGAGGCCCTCGCCGAGAATGCGGACGCCGATGCGTCTGCCGCGGGGGGCTCGGCCGACGAGCCCGCCGGCGAGGCCGCGGCTCGACAGCAGTAGTTTCAGTGGACGGGTGATGCGTTTTCCGCGCACGATGTCATCGACGTGCGGGCGGACGCTACACTTGTCCCAGTGAACCCCGTGTGTTTGACGTAGGAGCAGACTTGTTTTCTCTGATGGATATGTTCTTCGGGCAGTACGACGGCGATCTGGCGATCGACCTCGGTACGGCCAACACCCTTGTCTCCGTGCGCGGCAAGGGCATCGTCATCCGCGAGCCTTCCGTCGTCGCGATCGATAAGAACGACGAGCGCATCTTGGCCGTCGGCATCGAGGCCAAGCGCATGCTCGGCCGCACGCCCGGAAACATCGTCGCCGTCCGCCCGCTCAAGGACGGCGTCATCGCCGATTTCGATGTGACCGAGGCGATGCTGCGCTACTTCATCGACAAGGCGAGTGAGAAGCGCTACCCCTGGACCCCGCGTCCCCGCGTGGTCGTGTGCGTGCCCTCCGGCGTCACGTCCGTGGAGAAGCGCGCTGTGTTCGAGGCCACTATCCAGGCCGGCGCGCGTCAGGCCTACCTCATCGAGGAGCCCATGGCCGCCGCCATCGGAGCCGACCTGCCCGTCGAGGAGCCCACGGGATCCATGGTCATCGACATCGGCGGCGGCACCACCGAGGTCGCGGTCATCGCCATGGGCGGCATCGTCGTCTCCCAGTCCATTCGCATCGCCGGCGACGAGTTCGACCAGGCGATCCTGCAGCACGTCCGCGATGCCTACAACCTCGCCATCGGCGAGCGCACCGCCGAGGACATCAAGATAAAGGTCGGCTCCGCAGTACCGCTCAAGGACGAGCTCGACGTCGAGGTCAACGGCCGTGATGTGATCACGGGTCTGCCCAAGACCGTCCGCATCGAGAGCGAGGAGATTCGCCGCGCCCTCAACAAGCCCCTGGACGAGATGACCAAGGCCGTCAAGGACGCCCTCGATGCGACGCCGCCGGACCTCGCCTCCGACCTCATGTACTACGGCATCCTGCTCACGGGCGGCGGTGCCATGCTTCGCGGCCTCGATGTCCGCCTGCGTGATGAGACGGGCGTCGCGGTCAACGTGAGCCCCACCGCGCTCGACAACGTCGTGAACGGCTGCGCGCGCGTCCTGGAGGCGAACGCCTTCGACGGCGGCTTCGTCCAGAGCAACGCGTAGCGGAAAGGTCGGTCTGTGCCGGGTAAGCCCAAGTATTCCTCCAACCTGCATAGCTCAAGACAATCAACGGGTGGTCGCCCGTTGATTGTTTTATGCCTCGTATCCCTGCTGCTCCTCACGTTTTACCTGCGCGAGGGGGATACCGGCTTGATTCACTCCCTGCGCGGCGCCGCGATGACGATCGCATCCCCCGTCCGCATGCTGGGCAGTGCCGCCGCGGCCCCTTTCAACGCCCTCGGCAACGCGATTGGAAATGCGGGGGCCTCGTCCGAAACGCTGTCGGAGCTCAAGAAGGAGAACGAGCGCCTGACCGCCAAGGTGGCGGAGCTCTCCGAGGCCCAGGAAACCGCAGCCCGCCTTGAGAAGCTCGTCGGCCTCCAGTCCACGTACAGCCTTAAGTCGACCGCCGCCCGCATCATCGGTTCGACCGGCGACGCCTGGTCCAACGCCGTCATCATCGATAAGGGCTCCAACGCCGGTTTTGAGGTCGGCATGCCCGTGTGCAGCTCCGGCGGCGTCATCGGCCAGATCATCGAGGTGTCCGCAACCACCTCCACCGTGCGCCTCGTGAGTGACGAGCAGTCCGGCATCTCGGCCATGGTGCAGGGGTCGCGCGCCCAGGGGATGCTTCGCGGCCAGGCCGATGGCA